>CAJUOR010000054.1 GCA_910588165.1 uncultured Thomasclavelia sp. | reverse complement strand
ACAGATACAAGTATATATAAAGACTTTGATTGATATATCCCGTACAGTCACAGGCCAACAGGTCGAAAAAGCATCTACAAAAAATAGGTGCTTTTTTCTTTAGAAAATACTGTAAAAATTTGGAAAGAGGTGAAAGTGTGGATATTAAATTAACACTGAAAAATAAGCAATTATATCCTGCTGCTATAAATTTAAGACAGTTTTCAAACAACACAGATATTATTAAATTTGAAATGCCTGATTATATGTATGAAACAACTGATTTATCCACAATGGATTGTTATGCAGTATGCGATATGAGTGGCAAGATTGATGAAGTGAAACTTGAAACTGAAGTTGTTAAAAAAGAAAAGCAAAGCTCAACCTATTTACAAATGATTAGTCAAAACAGCTATCCTTTATTTCATACCTTACTTACAATAATATATGGATAGAAACCGATATAGCATTAGTTATAGATAAAAAAAACGTATTTGTTTTTATAGAATAGGTGGTAAAAAACCAAATTTTAGTATAATCTATATAGAAATGGAGGGATTACATTGAAGTTTTATGTTGGATCGGGAATGAGAAATCGTAAATTAGTCCGTTATTATGCAAATTTGTTAATAGAAAGTGGTTGGGAGCAAACGCATGATTGAGTAAAAAATGTTAATGATGATATATCTAAAGACGATATGATAAAATATGCAAGTTTAGAAGCACGAGGCATTATTGACGCTGATGTTGTGATTATCATATTACCGGCAGGTAGGGGAACTCATATTGAATTAGGCATGGCAATGGTATTAAATAAAAAAATATTTTTATGCGATACTACGAAAGAAGCGTTTAGGATTGAAAATACCGTTGCTTTTTATGAACTACCAAAAATAACTCAATTAGTCGGAAATGCTGATGATAATGTAAAGAAGATACTTGAATATCAATAGGAGATTTTATATCTAAAAGTTAAATTCAAAGGAGTCTACCAATTTATCAATATGAACTTTCTTTGTTTTTATTGCATACCAATAGGAATATTGGTATTTTTAAATAATTAAAGTTAATTATATCTAGTGTTTCAAAATATAGTCTAGTATTTCTATACCTTCACTTGAAACATTAACCCATTTCGCATAGCCCAATTTGATTAAAAGGTACATATTCATGTTGAGCGTATTTAAAACTGTCCCATCGATGTCATAAATAATCATTTTAAATAGTGTTATTATTAACCTCCTTTTATTTTAATATAATTGACAAAATAAATCGGCATAATAGTTGAAATGTAACGCTGTTTATGCACATAATAGAATATCAGGAGGATTTAGAAGATGAAGGAAATGAGAAGAAAGAAACAATTGTTGACAAGCGATGTATGTATTGAGGTTTTAAAGCGAAACACATCAGGTGTTTTAACTTTAGCTCCATGTAATGATTATCCTTATCCGGTGCCTTTAAGCTATGTCTATGACGAGGGACGAATTTATTTTCATTGTGCTAAACAAGGTTATAAATTAGATGTCATTAGAGAAAATCCTAAAGTAGCATTTTGCGTTATTGATAAGGATCAAGTTGTGCCTGAAAAATATACCACTTACTATCGCAGTGTGATTGTCTGCGGTAAAGCTAAAATTATTGAAACAAAAGAAGAAATGTATCCGGCTATTTTAAAATTATGTGAGCGATATGTTCCAAATAATCAAGAGGGTCATGAAAAAGAAATTGCCGGCTCTTGGCAAAGAATGTGTATGATTGTTTTAGAAATTGAAGAAATGACGGGTAAAGAAGCTATTGAGTTAGTTAATCAAAATAAATAAAAGGAGGGAAACCAATGAGAGATGAAAAAATTAGTGCAATCATTGAAAAAGAAAGGACAAGACAGTTAAATAATATTGAGCTGATTGCTTCTGAAAACTATGTTTCAAAAGATGTTTTAGAAGCTGTCGGCAGTATCTTGACAAATAAGTATGCTGAAGGGTATCCGGCACGCCGCTACTATGGTGGCTGTGAATTTGTGGACGAAATTGAGCAATTAGCAATTGATAGAGCTAAGCAGTTATTTGGTGCTGAGCACGCCAATGTCCAAGCACATTCAGGTTCACAGGCAAATATGGCGGTGTACTTATCTGTTTTACAACCCGGTGATAAGGTATTAGGTATGGACTTAAATGCCGGTGGACATTTGACTCACGGACACCCTTTAAACTTTTCGGGGCGTTTATTTGAATTTATGGCCTATGGTGTTGATAAAGAAACCGAGGCTTTGGATTACGACCAAGTAAGAAAGATTGCTTTGAAGGATAGGCCAAAAATGATTGTGGCCGGGGCAAGTGCTTACTCACGTGTGATTGATTTCAAAAAGTTAAGAGAGATAGCCGATGAAATTGATGCCTACTTAATGGTTGATATGGCACATATTGCCGGTCTAGTGGCAACCGGTATACACCCAAGTCCTGTTCCATATGCTGATTTTGTGACAAGTACAACCCATAAAACATTACGTGGTCCTCGAGGTGGATTGATTTTATGTAAAGAAAAGTATGCTAAAGCGATAGACAAAACAGTTTTCCCGGGAACTCAGGGCGGACCTTTGATGCATGTGATTGCGGGTAAAGCCGTTTGTTTTCACGAAGCTTTACAGCCTGAATTTAATATCTATTGTCAACAAATCATCAATAATATGCAAATGCTTCAAACAACCCTTAAAGAAGCCGGTTTTAGATTGGTGGCTGATGGTAGTGACAATCATGTTTTACTAGTAGACGTGAAATCTTCTTGTCAATTAACGGGTAAAGAAGCAGAAAAGCTTTTAGATCAAGCAGGGATTACGTGCAATAAAAATGCTATTCCTTTTGATTCTGAAAAGCCCATGAAAACAAGTGGTATTCGACTTGGTACAGCCGCTATGACGACTCGTGGCTTTAAAGAAAAAGAATTTAGACAAGTGGCTTTATGGATAACTAGGGTTTTAAAAGAAAGAGAAAATCCGGAAAGTATTAAAGAAGAAGTTTTAGCTTTAACCAAGAACTTCCCAATTGATTTTTAAAAATAACAAGTGAAATTATTGACAAAGTAGTATATAATATAGGTAAGGAGGAATGTTTATGTCTTACAAAATAATTACTATCGGTCGTGAATATGGCTCAGGCGGAAGAAAAATTGCCCAAAAAATAGCAGAGGCTTTGAGTTTAGTTTATTACGATAATGAAATCATTGATATGGCAGCTCAAGAAATGGGCTTTGATGTTGAAATGATCCGCCGTGCCGCCGAAACAAAGAGTTCAAGTTTCTTATACACCATGACAACAGGCGCATTCGATTTACCGTTAAATGACAAAGTTTTTGCTATGCAATCTCAAATCATTAAACATCTTGCAAATAGTGATGACTGTATTATTGTCAATGGGTGTGGAGATTATATTTTGGAAGAATATGACCATGTGCTTCGTGTCTTTATTCATGCGCCGGTTGAATCCAGACGAACTCGTGTTTTAAATGAATATCATGAAGATGAAGGCGACGTAGAAAAGAAAGTTCATAAAATGGATAAGCGCCGTTCTAGTTACTATAATTACTATACGACAAATAAATGGGGAGATTTAAGAAATTACGATTTAACGATTAACAGTGATATCGGAATAGACGAAGCTGCTCAAATGATTGTGGAAGCTTATAATACCATGAAATAATAAATGAAAGGGACTCTAATGTGAAGTGCACCCTGTTAGAGTTCCTTTTTACTATGTTATGTCATCAAATAGTGAATAGAATTGAAGGCTAAACTTATAAAAATTATGACAAATAACATAAAAATACGTATAATAGAAAAAGTGATAGAGATGATTTATTTAGACTTAATAAATTATTTGGAAAGGAATGAGATGAATGGTTGTAGTGATATATAGTTTAGTGATAGTGATAGCTACTGTTTTAGGAGCAATTGCCGGACTTGGTGGGGGCGTTATTATTAAACCGTTATTTGATTTAATAGGAGCACATCAAGCCTCAACGATTGGTTTCTATTCTTCGGTCGCTGTGTTTACCATGTGCATTGTTTCAATTATTAAACAAATGAAGCGGGGCTTTCAATTTGATATCCAAACCATTATTTATATCTCCTTAGGCTCCCTGTTAGGCGGCATATTAGGGGAAAACATATTTAATTATGTTACAGGTACTTTAGAAAATAATATGGTTCAAATCATTCAAGCCGTTTTGTTAGGGATAACGTTAATCCTCATTTTAATTTATACTTTAAATAAACAGAAATTCCGTCATTATCACATTCAATCTAAGTTAGCGATGTTATTGGTGGGTGTTTTCTTAGGCGGAATTTCAGTTTTCTTAGGAATAGGTGGTGGACCACTCAATGTCGCATCGTTGATGCTGCTATTCTCGTATGAGATGAAGGAAGCTACAATTTACTCGATTGCAACCATCTTTTTTTCTCAAGTATCTAAATTGGGAAGTATTATTCTTAAAGGAACCATCATGACTTTTGATTTATCTTTGCTACCTTATATATGTATTTCGGCGATTATGGGTGGCTATATTGGTACAACTATCAATCAGAAATTGGATAATAAAAAAATTGAACGAGTTTACATCGCTTTGATTATTGCCCTTATCGGTGTATCATGTTTTAATGTGATTAAAAATATGTAGAAATATAATAATTGATTAGTATTTGAAAAAGTTGATGAAGGATATTGTGGTTAAATGCAATATCCTTGTTTTTATAGGGACACTTGATTTAATATTTTTTTGAAGAAGTTTAATTTTTCTTTTATGTTATATTTTGTCTTTTTTTGTCACCTTAAATTAGATTTTACAAAACTTTAACACACAATTTAGAAATGAAACAATTTCTTTCAATAGAGTGTAAAATTTCTAAATTAAAAAAGAAAATAATGGTAAATAATCACTTAAAATTTTGTTTGACGAAGGCTGGTTTCTACAGTTATAATAGGGGTGCTGGAAAAGATAGTAGCTGTTTAAACATTGCAAATGAATAGACAATGTTGACGCTAGATCAAATAAGGATTTTCTTTAACTGATAAAAGAAGGTCTTTTTAAAAAAATAGCAAAAGGGGAAAGGGCAGATTGACCAGCGTCTGTCAGTACAATAATGAGTATAGAAAACATTCTGAGTTTAATTGGTGGTCTTTCTTTATTTTTGTACGGTATGCACATGATGAGTACCGGAATGGAAGAAGCTGCCGGAAACAAAATGAAGGATATTTTACAAAAATTAACTGCTAACCGTTTCATTGCGGTATTTATGGGGGCGTTAATTACTTGCTTAGTTCAATCTTCATCAGCGACAACAGTTATGGTTGTCGGGTTTGTTAACTCTAAAATGATGACTTTAAGACAAGCGGTTTGGATTATTATGGGTGCGAATATCGGTACAACAATTACCGGACAGTTAATCGCACTAGATGTTGGGGCATTGGCACCTATCTTCGCCTTCTTAGGTGTAGCTGTTGTTGTTTTCTTAAAGAAACCGAAATGGCAACCATTTGGAGGGATTATTGCCGGCTTAGGTATCTTGTTTATCGGAATGGATATGATGAGTGGAGCAATGGTACCTTTAAGAGACTCACCTGAATTTATCGAAATTGTATCAAATTTCTCAAATCCGGTTGTAGGTATTCTTGTTGGCGCCATCTTTACGGCGGTTATTCAATCATCGTCTGCTTCAGTTGGTATATTGCAGGGGTTAGCTATCAGTGGTGTAGTTCAGCTAAATACAGCCGTTTATGTATTGTTTGGACAAAATATCGGTACTTGTGTAACAGCTTTGTTGGCTTCAATCGGAGCAAAACGCAATGCGAAACGCACAACGGTTATTCACTTATTGTTTAATATTTTAGGTACAGTTATTTTTACAGCGGTTTGTATGACAACACCATTGACGACTTTGGTAGAAGGCTTAACACCTACAAATCCATCAGCTCAAATTGCCAATATGCACACACTTTTCAATATCGCAACAACTTTATTGTTATTGCCATTTAGTGAATGGTTAACAAAGATTGCGATGATTATTCTTCCCGAAAAAGAGCAGGAAATCAACGATGCTATGCATTTGAAATATTTGCAACCGTTAGTTGTCGGTCAAGAAAGAAAATTCGGTTCATCTGAAATTTATTTAACCGAGCTTCAAAAAGAGTTGATGCGTATGTTGCGCATGGCAAAAGATAATTTAATTGGAAGCTATGATGTTATTTTAAATCATCAGCCTGAAAAGTTAGTGGAAATAAATGAACATGAAGAATATATCGATTACTTGAATAAAGAAATCAATAAATCTATTTCTTACTATATACCTTATGAAACCAACCCGGAAAATACACGCCGTATTACAAGTTACTTTAATATTTGCGGTGATGTAGAACGTATTGGTGATCATGCTTGCAATATTGCGGAATATATTTTACGCATGAATGAAAGTGATGTTACGTTCTCTGAAACGGTTTTAGGTGAGATTTCAGCAATGAAAAATATCTGTTCTGAAATTCTAGGGGAATTCTTTGAAAATTTAGATAGCAGTGATTTAAAAGTATCTGTTCAGAAACTTGAGCAGATTATTGACGATATGACTGTTGATTATCGTTGTGGTTTAGTAGAACGTATGAAAGAAGGAACTGATTCACATGAATCATGTATCTTGTATTCAGAAATTTTAGTAGACTTTGAACGTATCGGTGATCATGCCTTAAATATCGCCAGCGAATTGAAAAAACAAAATATTCAAACGATGTAATTTAAAAAGTCCAAGTTTAAAGAGGATAAAACACTCTTTAGGCTAAGGACTTTTTTTGTTGCTATTCTTTTTTGATATGTGAAATAATCAAGTCAATCAAAAGCTTTTCGCTATGACTTTGAAAGTGGTTTTTGGCATAAGCTAAGTGAATCTGTCGTAGGTTTTGATTGGGAATGTCTAAAGGGACTTCACATAAAGGGAATTGTTTTAAAAATGGGGTTTTAGCTACAACACCTATACCAAAACCTTGCATGACCATACCGCCAATCAGAATTTCATCATCATGGCGAAAACTGAAAATAGGTTCTAATTGTTCATCGTGAAATATTTGCTCAACACTTTTAGCAATTGGTAATGAAGCCGTGTATCCAATCAAAGGATATATCATGACTTCTTTGAGGGAAACTTTACGTCGGTTAGCTAAAGGGTGATTTGTAGGGACAATTACCACAAAAGGCTGTGAGAATAGTGGGGTAAACGATAGTGTATCATCTTTAACTTCTGTGCAAAAACCGATATCTGCCTTTTCGCTTTTTAAAAGCTCAATAACACTTAAAGTGGAGGTATTTTTGACTTCAAAAGTTGTTTTGGGATATTCTTGAAGATAAGCATGCATAATTTTAGGTAGATAATCACCCGAAATGGTATTGATACATGCGATGCGAATATGACCGCCATTGGAAAACGCCATGCGATGACTTTCTTCAATGCCGTTTTGTAAAAGTTCAAAGGCATCTTTAGTATATTCATATAATTTTTGACCGTAACTACTTAAAACAATTTTTCTTCCTTCACGAGTAAATAAACGATAACCTAACTCTTTTTCGAGTTGAGAAATAGCGTAACTTAAACTAGGCTGGGAAATATAAAGTAGCTTGGCTGCTTGGGTGACATTACCAACGCTGGCAACGGTATTGAAATAATAGAGATGATTATAGTTCATTGCTTTGCCCTCCCTTTAGGCTAATTATATCAGATTTATAGAAAAATTCTATGGATAATATAAAAATCAAGTATTAGATTGTGAGTTAAATCACATATATAATAAACTTGCTTAAAAAGTTCGGATGAATAGGGGGAGAAATAGATGAAAAAAGATAATCGAACTTTAATTTTCAGTTCAGCGTTAGTAACTATTTTCTGTTGTGGGGCTATCTCTGTTTTCTCGGTATTTGTGAAAACATTACAAGAAGCAACCGGCGGAACTTCAAGTCAGGTTTTATTGACGCTAACGATTAACCAAATTTTTATGGCAGGCTTTGGTATTATTTCAGGTAAAATTGTCGATAAGATTGGACCTAGATTAGTTATGATGGTTGGTGGAGCAATTTTTGGTGCCGGTTGGATATTAACAGCGTATGTGTCTTCCATTCCGATGTTATATTTAGTGACAGGTGTAGTTGTCGGTATAGGTAACGGTTTAATTTATAATCCGACACTCAATACAGCTTTAAAGTGGTTCCCTGAAAAGAAGGGGACAATTTCAGGTGTCTTGCTTTGCGTAACAAGTGCCGGGTCATTTACTTTAGCTAAAGTCGGTGCGATTCTTTGCGAAAACATGGGGCAAAAAGGATTCATGGTCTTTGGGTTATTTTTCTTAGTTGCTTCTGTTATCGCAGCTTCATTTATGAAAGCACCAAGTCAAGATTTTATGGCTAGTGGTGTAAGTGCAAATGCTACCAATACATCAACTGTAAAAGATTTATCTTCACAAGAGATGTTGAAAACGAGCGTTTTCTGGAACATGTTTATTTTGTTTATTTTCGCTAGTACAGCAGGCATTATGATGGTAGGTTCTTTGTCAACTATTGCCCAAACGCAGTTATCTATTACAGCTTTAGAAGCGAGTAACTTAGTAGCTATCAATGCTTTAGCTAACCTTGTCGGTCGTTTGGCGATTGGTAAATTAAGTGATAAAATCGGTGCTGAAAAAACATTGGCAATGATTTTGATTTTAACCGCAATAAGTTTAATCGGTTTGAAAGTTGCAATGTCTTCTTATATGTTATTTACATTATTCTTAATTATTTTATCTGCATCATTTGGTGGTGTACTCGTCGTTTTCCCACCATTGACAGCTTCAAAATTCGGTATGAAATATCAAGGCATGAACTATGGAATTATGTTTTTCGCTTATGCAATCGGTTCTTTAGTTGGTCCGCAAATTGCGGCTAACTTTGTTAATCTTGATTTAGGTACTCAAGCCTATGCTAATGTTTATGTGGTTGCGGCAGTAGTAGCTTTATTAGGTTTAGCTTGTACGTATATGTTAATGAAAAAAACGAAGAAAGAAGGTTAATAGACAATGGAATATATGAAAGTTAAGGGTGTCGACAAGAAGGTTTCCAAATTAGTGATGGGGACTGCTTGGTTTGATCCTGAGTTTAAAGATGAAATTTTCGAGATGTTAGATTTATATGTCGAAAAAGGTGGTAACGTTATTGATACCGGACGTTTCTATGGACGAGGTGCCGGTATTGCTAATGTGGAGAGAATTTTAAAAGAATGGATGGATGCTCGTCAAAATCGTGAACAATTGGTCTTTATTGATAAGTGCTGTCATCCTATTATTACACCTGACGGAAAACATCACCCTGAATATTGGCGTGTGAAACCGGATATTATTACAGATGATTTACATTATAGTTTGTATCATACCGGTTTGGATTACTTCGATATTTATTTATTACATCGTGATGATCCAAGTGTTCCCGTTGCTTGTATCATGGACCGTTTGGAACAACATCGTAAAGAAGGGTTAATCAAAGCTTACGGTGTGTCTAACTGGGAATTAGATCGTGTCAAAGAAGCTGAAGCTTATTGTCAAGCTAAGGGGTACCAAGGGCTTTCTGTCAATAATCCTTCATATTCTTTAGCTAAGGTCATGAAAACACGTTGGCCGGGTTGTGTCTATGCTGATGACAATTATGCTAAGTGGCATGAGGAAACAGGGGTATCTTTGTTCTCTTGGGCAGCTCAAGCTCATGGTTTTTTTGCGGATATCTATGACGAGAATGCACCACAAGATATCAAAGATGCTTTCTTCTCAGAAGAAAACTTTGAACGTTTAAGAAGATGCAAAGAATTAGGTGAGCAAAAAGGTGTCGACTCTATCAATATTGCTTTAGCTTATGTGTTTAATCAAACTTTCCCAATTGCTGCAGTCATCGGTTCTCGTTCAAGAGCAGAGTTTGCTTCTTGCTTAATGGCTTCTGAAATCAAATTAACGCCAAAGGAAGTCGCTTACCTTAACTTAACAAGTGATACATTATAAAAAACCTCTTAAGAGGTTTTTTATCATAAATAAATCATTTTGGTCAATAAAATTTTATGTCACCATAAAAAGTGATGAGCTCACTTTTTACATAATAAAGACAATCGCAATAAAATGTAAGACACTGGCAAGATTTATACATAAATGCCAAATGAAGTGGAAATATTTATGTTGTGGTCTTGAATAAAAATAGGTTCCGATGGTGTAAAGAACACCTCCGGCGACAATTAGCGAAAGAAACAAAGGGGTACATTTTCTTAACAAGACAGGTAGAAAGAAAACAGCAGCCCACCCCATCGTAAGATAGATAATCATGGATAATAGACGATGTTCTTGCTTAGAAATACTCTTTAATAGAATGCCGGCAAATACGGCGATCCATTCTATTACAATGACAGTGACGCCCTCAATTCCCTGAATTAGACATAGGGCAATCGGTGTATAGCTACCGGCAATAGCTAGATATATGCAGATATGGTCAAGTTTGCGGAAAACATATTTTTGCTCTGAATCAAATGCCATACTGTGATAGATACATGAAACCAAAAACATTAAAAATAGGCATATAGCAAAAATTGCTATGCCAATCAATCTAGGAATACCACCACGTAAATAAGAATAGACACTGATTAAAGGTAGTGACAGTAGGCAAAGCATAGCCATCACACCATGACTAACAGCGTTAGCGACTTCTTCGCCAAAGGATAGCTTAAACATATCTTTCATTGATTTTCCCATATCATTCGCCTCGTTTCATAGTCCTAATTATATGCTTGAGTTTATTAAAAAGCAACCAATATATTAAGACAATATTCGTTCAAAAACGACTAGCTAAATGCGTTGCGTAGGTGGTTAGGGCATGATATACTTGAAAAGTGAGGTGAAAAATATGATTTTTAATATAAGTGGACGTTGTGATATTGTGGCATTTTATTATCCGTGGTTGAAAAAACGATTGCAAGAAGGATATGTCGATGTGAGACACCCATTTGACAAAACTAAAATCTTTCGTTATCCACTTAATGAGAGTTCGATTGATGCACTAGTGATTTGTACTAAAAACCCTTTACCCATACTTGAAGAGCCACAACCCCTTTTACAATATCCGACCTTAATTCAAATCACGATTACGCCTTATGGCAAGGACTTAGAGCCTTATGTGGTACCAAAAAAGAAAACTATTGAGGCAACTAAACAATTGTCGCAAATCTTCGGTAGAAATCAGATTGATGTGCGTTACGATCCGATTGTCTTGACTGAAAAATATACGATAGCTCAACATATAGCTTCTTTTGAACATTTAGTTCAAGAGTTGCATCAAGATGTTCATGTGTTTATCATCAGCTTTGTCGATGAGTATAAGAATACGAAAAAACATGGTATCAAAAGTCTGACCTTAGAAGAGATGAACACGTTGGCAAAAGCTTTTGGCAAGATTGCTAAGAAATACAATGTTTGCGTTCAAACATGCGGTGAGGCTGTTGATTTTAGCTGTTATGGTATAAAAAAGGGAAAATGTATTGACCCAAAGCATTTAAGTGAAATCAGCGGTCACCAAATTGAATGGATCAAAGAAAAAAGTAAACGACTGCATTGCGAGTGTGCGGACTATAGAGATATTGGGGTATATAATGCGTGTCCTCATTATTGTAAATATTGCTATGCAAATTTTGATGAGAAATTGATTGATTATCATTATGCCCATCATGATCCTGAAAGCAGTTTGTTGGTAGGTCAGCTTGAGAAAACGGATAAGGTTATAGAAATTAGCTTTAAGCCTAGACAAATAACATTATTTTGAGCATAGAGCGACTAAAAATAAAGAGAAGTGTGCTATAATAAACAATATATCAAGGAGGTAGAATTGAATGAAAAGAGATGTGATTATTATTGGTTGTGGACCGGCGGGGTTAAGTGCGGCGGTGTATGCTTGTCGTGCCGGATTGGATGTGTTAATGTTAGATGCGGGAGCACCCGGTGGGAAAATCAATCTGACTGCTGAATTAGAAAATTGGCCGGGTGATAAACGTGTTGCCGGACCTGAACTTGCTTACCGTATGTATGAACACGCAACAGAAGTTGGGGCTGAGTATGCTTATGGACGAGTGATTGAAATTAAGGATTTTAACACTCATAAAGAGGTTATTTGTGAAGATGCAACTTACAAGGCTAAAGCGGTGATTATTGCTTCAGGTACTAAAGAAAGACAAATGGGGCTTGCCAAAGAAGTAGAGTTAACAGGTCGTGGTATTTCCTATTGTGCTGTTTGCGATGGACCTTTCTTTAAAAATGAAGAAGTGATTGTCATAGGTGGCGGTAATTCTGCATTGCAAGAAGCAGAGTATCTCACAACATTTGTTTCTAAAGTGCATTTAGTGGTTAGAAGAGATGTTTTCCGTGCTGATATGGCGGTTAGTAATAAAGTATTAAATAATGATAAGATTGAAGTTCACTTCTTGAGAAAACCATATGAAATTTTAGAAAAAGATAATAAAGTAGCCGGATTAGTTGTAGAAGATACACTAACTCACGAAAAAGAAATGATTGAAGCGAAAGCTATTTTCCCATTTGTTGGTTTAGATCCTGTCACAGACTTTGTGAAGGATTTGGGTATAACAGATGAGAATGGTTATATTTTAACTGATGAAAATATGGAAACTAAAGTTAAAGATATTTTTGCCGCGGGAGATGTGCGTCAAAAGACATTGCGTCAGGTTGTTACAGCAACAAATGATGGTGCGATTGCCGCTCAAGCGATTGCTCATCGTTTAGGTTAATACGATAGAAAAGATGTATTGTTTTAAGATAATTGGATTTAACGATACATCTTTTTAATTTTAAGTAATCAATTGGCTTTCAGATGATGAAAAATAATCCTCAAAAATTTTAGCAGTG
>CAJUOR010000053.1 GCA_910588165.1 uncultured Thomasclavelia sp. | reverse complement strand
TCCTAAATAGCCCCTAACGATTGTAATATCTGTAATACCCGCTGCTAATAAAGCATCTAACAGTGAATCTATTAACCGTTTCCCATTGACATGAATTAAAGGTTTAGGCGTATTTAAAGTAATCGGCACTAAACGACTTCCAAAACCGGCTGCCAACAAAACTGCTTTCTTTACTTTGTAAGGCTCAAGCCACTGATAGCCTTTAAGTGTCACCTCAAAACGACTGGTTTCTTTTTGGACAATCAATTCATTTTCAAGTAATTCACCGATAATTTTATTGATAACACCTAAAGAAACATTAAGCGTCGTAGCTAATTTACGTTGGGTATGTTTCTTTTCCTGATGCCTTTCAATAGTAACTAACACCTCAAATTGTCTATGGGTCAAACTCATATTCTCACGATCCTTCTTTTATATTACTGTTATTATCTCACATCTATATTCTTTCGTAAAGTCTGTCTTATCGAATAAACAACACATTTTAATACAGCATTTACGATTAAGATTAAAACAGATATAAAAGCGGTCGCCTCTATTAACGATTGTGAATCAAATTGCGGAATAAGCAGAGCTAAAGGCATATTTTTGAAATTAGCTAGGAATGATACAGCAGAAATTGTAACCATACCATTGACAAAGAAATAGCTGAACATCTCCAATATCGTTTCTTTAGTTCCCGGAACATAAACGTCCCATAACATACGCCATCTGGAAATGCCTAAAGTTAATGCTACATCTTCTAAATTCTCATTAAACTGTTTCAATGAATTGTATGCCATGAGATAAGGTGAGGCAAAGAAGTGAATACAGTTGACTGTAATTAAAATAACTAATGTCCCGTAAATCCATGAGTCATGGAAAAACAACACATATGATAAACCTAATACAACCCCCGGAATAGCTAAAGACAACATAGAAATCATGTGAAGCAACATATTTGAAAAAGTTTTTTTGGAACGAGCTGTCAAGAAAGCTGTATAATAACTAACCGCCGTTCCCAACATACCTGTCAACATCGCAATACATAAAGAATTGATTAAGTACATATCGACACCTAATTTAATCGCTTCTTCTATATGAACAAAAGATAAGGATAAATCAATTGGATATTTATTCACAAAAGTTAGGTAAATAAAAGCAATAATAGGCATACAAATGAAAATGACAAATGCCCAACAGAAAATAGTGGCAAAAACATCACGCCATATACCTTTTTTGATTTCATACGCCTTTGTCACTGTAGAGCTTCCACTTTTATCTTTGTTGATCAAATCAACAATAAAGGCAATCAAAGCCGGCACTAATAAAATTGCTCCGACAACAGCCCCTTTAGAGAAATCTAAAAGTCCGATAACTTCTCGATACATATATACAGGAAGTGTCATGGTTTTACCACCGACAACTAGTGGCACACCATAGTCTGTAAATACCATTGTGAATACAGCAAAAACACCTGAAATTAAAGGGCGATTAAGATTGACCATGGTAATGCACTTAAACTGTTGATATTTAGATAACCCCAAAACCTCTGCAGCCTCATAAACGGTATAATCTTCATAACGAAAAATATCGTTAAACATCAAAAAAGCTACCGGAAATGAGTAAAGAACCGACCCCATCACAATACCTGTTAATCCATAAAGAGGAATATGAACCCCTAAAAGATTAGTGACCAAGCCATTATCTCCAAACAACAAGACAAGTCCTGTCCCATGCGAAATTGACGGAATAAGCATAGGTACTGTAAATAAAACTGTCAACAGACCTTTAAAACGAATATTTGAACGATTGATTAGCCATGATAGAAGAATCGCTAAACTCACGGAAATAATAGTTGCAAGCGTTGTGGCAACCAAAGAGTTTCTTAGCATCGGTAAAAATTGCTCTGAATTTACGATCATTTGAATATCTGAAACATGAATATTCATAAATAAGATTGTTAACGGTGTAATAACTGTCAAAAACAAGAAGAGAAAGACAACAACGTGTCCCGGTTTAATTTTCTTCATTGGCTTCCTCCAATCTTCCAGTACATTTTTGCAATGAGTGGTACTTTTGTTCTAAGTGCTCAATAACAAAGCTTTGAACAAAATCACTGGCTGGATTTTTAAAGATATTTTCAGGTGTATCTATCTGTTCAATATTTCCTTCAGACAATACCATGATACGATCACTTAAGAAAAAAGCTTCTTCCTGGTCATGTGTAATGAAAACCATTGTCGTATGAAATTTCTTTTGAATTTCTTTTAATTCTCTTTTCATGATTTCACGGTTAGTTACATCTAATGCCGAAATCGGTTCGTCTAGTAAGACAATTTTAGGATTCATAGCTAAAGTACGGGCAATAGCCACACGTTGTTGTTGTCCGCCTGATAATTGATTAGGCTTCTTTTTCATCTGATCGGCCATACCTAATTGGGTCAGGGTTTGAACGGCAATTTCTCTTGCTTTTGGCTTCAAATCTTTTCTTAATTTCAAAGCATATTCTACATTTTGTAAAACTGACATCGCCGGAAATAAAGCATAGTTTTGAAAAATAATGCCCATATCTCGTAAACTTGGTTCTAAATCCACAATATTTTTACCATCAACAAGGATTTCTCCGTTATCTGCTTGTTCTAAGCCGATTAAAATACGCAAAAGGGTGGTTTTACCGCACCCACTAGGACCTAAAATAGAAAGAAATTCTCCATCTTTTACATCAAACGAAATATCTTTTAAAACTTGCTTTTTATCATAGGTTTTATTGATATGTTTAACTTCTAATTTGTTTAATATTTCCATAGTGCTAATAACCTCTCCTTTTCTTCGATACTTTCTATATTTGTCATATTTCCAAAAGAAACATCTAAAGGAAATCCTTCTAATGAAGATACTTGATTTTCATAAATTAAGCCCGGATTAAAATTTTGCTTATCATATTGAATAAATTCGTTGATAATAAATTGATAAACCTCTTTAACATCTTGATTTTCCAATCGTCCCTTCACGATTCCCGTTCCCGAAACTGTATAAGGACAACCATAGTTAGGTTCAATCAAGCGGAATGGGTGACCGTTATTGATTTCCGTTACACCTTGGAAAGTCATACCTAAAGCAATACCAACTTCGCCTTGAATCAACAGCTTAACCGGACCCGATCCTGACTCTGTAAAGCTTTTAACATTTTTTGCTAAGGCATCAAAATACGCCAAGGCTTTCTCCTCGCCCAATTGATTTACTAAATTTAGATAGTACATATAACCTGTGCTACTTGATTTAGGATCAGGCATGGAAATAAGGTTTTTATACATCGGATCAAGCAACTCCTCATAACTTGTAGGTATTGGCAATCCCTTTTCTTTCAAGACCTTTTCATTAACGATAAACGTACCGAATGTTCGCTCCCATGTAACATACTTTCGATGTGGCACAAGACAATCATCTAAATATGGAATAGAAGATAAAGATTGATTATCTTCAAAATAATCTTTAATCTTTTCAAAATAAGAGCTTTCCAATCCCACAACAATATCTGCGTCTGTTTTCTCTTTTTCAACACTAATACGAGCCGCTGTCTTAGCTGTCGAATTATACATAACGTAGACATTTTTATCAGGGAAACGCTCATTTAATTGCTTTTGTAATTCATCATTTCTAAACTGCTCCATCGCAGAATAAATGATAATGGCGTTCTGATTTCTGGATTGTGATAAGAAAACTAAACACAAAGATACCACTAACATCGCTAAAATTGTTTTTTTCAAATTCAACACCACCTTTATATGAACAAATTATCTTGATATAACAACGATATTTAAACACTTAAAACTTTAAAAGTCAACATATTTGTTCAAAAGTAAGAAACACTTAATTTAAAATAACATTTTTTAGGTAAAATAAGCAAAATTGTGTTTACATTTAATCACCCTACAGTTCCGGTTAGAACGTTTAGGCAAAAAGAAAACCGTATGATGCATCATACGGTTTCCCCATGGATATAAATCCATATGCAAGCTTGTACAAACTTTATCAGCGCAACTAATCATCTTAGTCATTTGCATAATGCCAACCTTTAGGCGCAAAATAAGATGAATTGACCCAAAGTAAGCCCACTTTGATATGTCAATCAGACTCACATTTGCTAGAAATTAATAGGAGTTCTTTATTTTCATATGTATAGGTCAAGTTGCATTGGTCAGCTGACAATTCTATTATAGCACTAATATGGCGTCGTTGTCTGTCGAAATAAGCCTCAAAATGAAAAATTTTTATATTTTTAAGTCTTTTATCGTTAAAATAATTATATTTGCCAACAAATATCTGTAGGACAATCGATTTTAAGAAATTCATTCCCATCATTTAACTCACTTACATCATTCTCTAAACCCGTTTTTTGTGAGGAAGAATTCTTTTTTGACATGATTTGCTCCTTTCCGCAAAGAAAAGAAAGCATTTATTTTTTTAAAGAATGCGATATTTGATTTAAGGTTTGTAATTCACGATTAAATAAAGCGTACAAATATGAAGAATAATAAGCTTGTTGCCCTTCAATCTGTAAAACGGGTAAAATTTTATGAATAATCATTTTTTTCAAATAATTAACCATAACTTCATCTTTTAATTGAAGTATTACTCTTTTAGAGAAATAGAAATAATAATCTAAATATAAGCCACTAGGCATCTTCAACATAGAAGCCATGGCAATAGCCGTAGACAACACACTTTGGTCACAAAATAAACTTGCTTCATAGATATAAGGTAACATTCTGAAAATTGATAACGGGTGAAAAGAGATACCTTTTTGAAAATAATCTAAAGCTTTGTCATAGTGATGTTTAAATAATTCGCGCAAACCGCAATTATGATAAAAAGCTGCATGGTGATGCTTGGCAAATTCAAACCTGTCATTTAAAATAACAGAGCATTTCTCCATATATTGATTAGCCGCCTCAAAATCAATATTGGTTAAAATACACGCCTGCATATGATAATAATAAAACTGCATATATGGATATTGTTTAAAAATATCTGCTTGTCTTAAGTTTCGTAATAAGCGTTGGGCGAAAAGATGTTGTTGTCGGGAAATAAGAAATGGGACATATGTATAAATATATAAAAAATCTTTCTTGTCCCAAACGAAATTTTGCAGAAACCGTTGAATAAAAGCGGGCTTAAAATCTATACAACGATAGTACTCGCACAAAAGATGAAGCATTAACTTTTGATAACAAGACGAAAAAAAAGGATAAATCGCCTGATATAATTTGATCGTTTCAATATCAGGAAGTTTTTGAAACAGATAAAACAAAAGAAAATCTTGTAATATTAGCCTAACTTCATCATAAAATAAAAGGTTTTGAAAAGATAAACCTGATAATATCTCAAGTGCTTCTCGCATTTTATCTAGCTTCATACTTTCAATACTCTGATATATATCCTTGTAAAGTTTATTTAAAATACCATGGTATCGTCGTGAATAAAAATACGATTTATGGATTTTTTTGGCTAAAGCTTCGTATAGCTCCTCCTTTCTATGACAAAAACCTTTTTCAATATGTCGCAATGTCGTCGTTGAACATAAATATTTTTGGTGATCGAATGCTTTCTCATCTTTGCTTTTTTCTATCATTCCCCTTTGTGTGTACTGATAGTTATGAGTTTTATGATAATATTCTTGTCTATAATAACCTATGAGTTGCCCACAAATGATTTTATAATCTGTTTCGTGCATATCTATTCCCCTCTAGCTTTTTTATCATATCAGAAAGTATATTAAAGATAAATAAAAAACGTCGGATTTTGTCGAATATTGTCTAAAAATAAATATCATCTGCCCCCCTTTACCTTTACAAGTAAGCATTCTGCCTATAAAGAAAGCAAATTTATCGTATAAAAAAAATGAGTTTCATCTTTTTGACAAAACTCATATCTCTATCCTATTCAATCACATGACCTTTAGCTTTCATCACATCAATGACCTGTTGGCAACAAGTTGCACATATTTCATCTGAGCCGGCTTCCACCATAACACGAATAAGAGGTTCAGTTCCGGACTGTCTTAATAAGATACGTCCGTCATCACCTAACTGCATCGCTACTTTTTCCACTTCCGCTTTCACATCGGCATCTTCTTGAGCGGCTAATTTATCATGTACACGTACATTAATCAGTAACTGTGGATAAATCTTAACTTCTTTAACTAAATCGTGAAGAGTTGTTTTCTTTTCCAAAACAGCTTCCATCACTTTCAAAGAAGTTAAAATACCATCACCTGTTGTTGCGTGTTTAGAGAAAATAATATGACCGGACTGTTCGCCACCGATACAATGCCCGTTATTCATCATATTTTCATAAACATACTTATCCCCAACAGCTGTTTTCTCATAACAGATGCCCTTTTTATCTAACGCTTTATATAAACCTAAATTAGACATCACTGTTGTAACAATAGTATTATTGTTCAATTCATTATGTTCTTGCATATAGCAACCACAGGCATAAAGAATTAAATCCCCATCAACAACATTTCCTTCGTGGTCAACGGCAATACATCTATCGGCATCCCCATCGTAAGCAAACCCTACATCTAAGCCTTTTTCCTTTACAAAAGCGACTAAATTTTCAATATGAGTAGACCCACAGTTTGTATTGATATTCGTACCATCAGGCTGATTATTGATGACATACGTCTTAGCCCCTAAAGCATCATAAACACTTTTCGCAATCGCAGAAGCTGAACCGTTAGAACAGTCTAAACCGATGCGTTTATCTTTAAATGAACGTGTGGCAATGCTGATTAAATAACCGATATAGCGATTTCTTCCTTGAGCATAGTCAATTGTACGACCGATATTTTCTCTTGTCGCATAAGGAACATCTTCTGAAAAGACACCATCAATATATTGTTCAATTAAATCTTCAACACTTGCATCTAATTTATGTCCTAAACCATTGATAATCTTAATACCATTATCATAGAAAGGATTATGGCTGGCAGAAATCATAATACCGCAATCAAAATCCTCTGTTCTTGTCACAAAAGATACGCTAGGTGTTGTTGTAACATGAAGCAAATAAACATCAGCTCCGGAAGCAGTTAGCCCTGATACTAATGCATATTCAAACATATAACTACTTCTTCTTGTATCCTTACCAATCACAATTTTGGCTTTATGTTCTTTACCGTAATACCAACCTAAAAAACGTCCAACTTGATAAGCGTGTTCAACAGTTAAATTGACATTCGCTTCACCACGGAAGCCGTCAGTTCCGAAATATTTACCCATAGACAATCTATCTCCTTTTAAAATTGATTTAGCACTTTAATAAAAGTAACTATTTGCATTATACCACAATTTATGTTCAAAACAACTTGAAAAGACTTTAAAAGGGAGATGTTTCATATTTTGTAAATGAATGAATCCAAATTTAAACAGGTGACATCAGAGTAGGTGTTAGATAGGATCTTTTATGCTATATTTGATGGCACCTGTATCCTAGGACCTCTCTATCATAACAAGTATTCAAAAGAAGATGTGCAAACCAAACACAAAAATTTTAAAATGTCCAAAAAGTGCTATTAAAATGTCCATTGTGTTTAGTTTGTTTTTTTGAAGCGTTTTTGCTATACTAAGAATATAATAAATGAGGAGGTATTTTAAATGAACATTCTTGTTGCAGGTGGTAATGGATTTATCGGAAGTCATACAGCAGTTGAATTATTAGAAGCCGGCTATGATATTATCATTGCGGATAATTTCTCTAACTCTAAGCCGGAAACTTTAGATGCTATTAAAGCCATAACGCAAAAAAATTTCAAATTCTATGAAGTTGATTTAACAAATAAAGAACAAACCGAAACAATTTTTAAGGAAAATAACATTGATGCGGTTATTCATTTTGCCGGTTTTAAAGCAGTCGGTGAATCTGTCAGTAAACCGATTGAGTATTACCAAAACAATTTAATGAGCACTTTAGTCCTTTGTGATTTAATGCGTCAATATCAATGTAAAAAGATGATTTTCTCTTCAAGTGCAACTGTATACGGTGATCCTAAAGAAATTCCGATTACCGAAAATTGCGAAATCGGTAGTACAACTAATCCTTACGGTACTTCCAAATTGTTTATCGAACAGATTTTAAAAGATATTGTCATTTCCGATCCTGAATGGTCAGTTGTCTTATTAAGATATTTCAATCCAATCGGTGCCCATCGCAGTGGATTGATTGGTGAAAGTCCTAATGGCATTCCTAATAACTTAATGCCTTACATCGTTAAAGTAGCTAATGGAGAATTACCACAGTTAAATGTCTTTGGTAATGACTATCCGACTAAAGACGGTACAGGTGTACGTGATTATATCCATGTCGTAGATTTAGCTTTAGGTCATATCAAAGCTTTAGAAAAAGCTCATAAAGATAACGGTGTGCATATTTATAACTTAGGTACAGGTAATGGCTACAGTGTATTAGAAATCGTAGAGAATTTTGAAAAAGCTAATCAAATCAAAATTCCTTATCAAATTGTAGAACGTCGCCCAGGCGATATTCCAACTTGCTACGCTGATACCAAAAAAGCCAAAGAAGAACTTGGTTGGGAAGCTAAATACGGTATCGAAGATATGTGCAAAGATTCTTGGAACTATGTAAAGAAGGTGAAGTAAAAGACAGTTTTCTGTCTTTTTTCTATATGTACCTCTATCAAATTAACTACCCTATTCAAGAACAATACTTATGTTCTATGGAAATGCAATGTCTATTTAATGACAATATCACGATGCCCAATCATTGTATTATTTCCCACAAGAACTTTCCCGCAAGCCGAAGTGTTTATTTTAAAGCTAAATTAGAGATTTTATGTCAGTCCGATAGCCTAGAAGGTTTAGCTATGGAAGTAGCGAGGCTTGAGGAGTCTTTTCAAGATTTCAAACTTAGCTATCTTAAACATCTTGATTATCCATTGGATTATCCTACTAGAATGGCTTACCTCAAGAAATTAAGTCAACAAATTAAAGGAACAGGTAATATTGCCATGCCCAAGACACTACTTGGCATTGCCTATCGCCAACATATTTGGTATTTTGGCAAATTAACTGCGGACCATCAAGCATAGCTAAAATATCAAAATAAACCTCAAAGCTATTCTCAATCACTTAGCACTAGACTTGCACGCTCATTAGTGAATATTGCAAGCGGAGGTGACTTATCATGTACTTTAGTCGATCCTTGCTGTGGTGCCGGAACAGTTTTACTTGAAGCTTTGGATTTAGGTCATTTGATTCATGGTTATGACATTCATCAAGGAATGTGTTGGAAAAGCAATCGCAACTTAACACATTACGGCTACAAACCTTTAGTCATCTGTCAAGATCTAAACACATTAGAGCACTATTATGATGTGGCTATTTTAGATATTCCCTATAATCTTTATAGCCGTATTACACCTCAACAACAAGCTACTCTTATTAAATCATGTGCTAAAATTGCCCAACGGCTGATTCTTATCAGCTATGAAGATTTAAGAGCAATGTTGAAGGCTCAAGGCTGGCAAATAGATAAAAGCTGTCAAGTCAACAAAATGAAGTTTACCCGTCATATTTATCAATGCCATAAATAAAAAGACCCTTTGATTTGAAAAACTCAAATCAAAATGGTCTTATTTTTCTATCCAACCAAATTGGATACAAGCTTTGTAAATGCCCTCTTCACTGGCATTATCTGTAACATAAGAAGCTATTTCCTTCAATTGACTAACAGCATTACCCATCGCTATTGCCAAAGGAGCTTGTCTAAACATCGCCAAGTCATTTAAACCATCACCAAAAACAACGATATCCTCATGTTTCCCACCAATTAAGTTCACCATCTTTTCAATACCTCGATACTTATCAATGGCTTCAACTAAGATACAATGTTCATCAATGCGATAATGAGGTACTTTAGCTAATGAGGGTAGATAAACCTCTTGCTCCTTCGTACAGCAAATACACATTTTATGAATAGCGTTAGTAGCTAAAACATCAAAATCAGGTAAAGTAACAAAATCAAAAGCATTTTGCAAACGGGGATAAGCTTTGATAAAACGCTCATCGGGACTGTAACGATTGTTTGTGGTGTCAATCGAAGTTGCAATTGGAATTTGATGTTCAATTGTTTCCTTAGCTAGAGCCTTAGCATCTTCTAAATTTAAAGGTAAAATCTCAACAATTTTCTCATTTAGAACTAAGCCATCTCCACCATCGCAAACATAGTTAGCAATTCCCAATTGCTTGGCTTGTTCAAAAGTCAATATGTAAGGTCGGCTTGTAGCTATAGCGACAAAATGTCCGTTCCTTTGTAATTCTTGTAAAGTATGCCTACATGAATCAGGCATTTTTTCGTCTTTTTCTGACAGAAGGGTACCATCTATATCAAAGAAAAAGTATTTTTTGTGCATGAAAATCACCTCGTTAAAAATAGTTTATAAAAGATGTTTTTTAAAGTCAATCTTTGACAAATAATTTTAAAGCAATTTTCTATAATAGGCATGCGAGGTGGAGGAAATGGAAATATCAAAAGTTAGATTTGATTCTTGGCTGAATCAAATAGAAAAGAAAATCTTTATTTTTTTTATCGCTCTTTTTGCGATTCAAACAGCATTTTTAAATTCTCATTTAGTTTTTATTTTACCCCTATTAGCCACAGCTTTTGTGGTAGGGAAATTAGAAATGCTCTTTAGTTTAGGGGCTTGTTTACTAAGCATCATCATATTTAAACTACCCCTTTCTTTATTTGCTTTATGCTTCTTGTTTATAGGTGGACTATCCCTTCTTTCCTATATCTATGTTTTAAAAACAAGAATGATACCAATTTTATGTACAACATACATGCTGCTTATCCAAGGTATCCTATGGGCAAACGGTCAAGCAATAACACTGCCGATTTTAATTGTGAATAGCAGCTTATGTGGTGTTCTTTGTTTCATTTATTTAAAAGCTGCTCCGGTTTTTGTTCATCAAATTTCCAATCAGGAAGAATCTTATCATGCAGATGAAGTTTTTGCCTTGGGAATAATGATGGCTAGTGCCATTTTTTCTTTAACAAATATCAGTAATCCCTTGATGATGATTTTATTACGCTTCCTTGTTTTATGCCTATTATATATTGTGGATAATAAAACCGGCTATCAGTCAGCACTATTTATCAGCTTTATTTTATTGATTGGCAATATTCAGATGAAAGATGAAGTTTTAAGTTTATTGATTCCTTTAAGTGTCTTTTACCTTATTTCTGTCAAAACAAAATTCGCAATTGCCCTTGTTTATCTATTTAGTCACTGGCTCTTACCTTTTTTTATTACCAACCATATTTTATTATTAGGCTTAGAAGTTGCTTTAAGTGCCATATTATTTATGCTGGTTCCTAATCGTTTATATCGGCATCTCAATATTTTATGCCATCAACAATCACTTTTAGCGACCCAAGTAGGTGGGGTTGTTTCATATCAAAGAAAAATGACACGCCAATTAGAGAATTTCAGTGATTTATTTTTCAGAATTGCCAACTCCTTTGATGATGCGACCATGAAAGCCAATGTCTTAACTTATGTCGGCAATGTCTATGAAACAGTTTGCAGTCGCTGTATGAATTGCGACTCTTGTTTTAACCGACATCAAGGTGATCATCGCCTTGTTAAAGTCATGCGTAAAGGAATTATTGACGGTTTAAATAAAGAAGAACTTCATTATATTGAGCGATACTGTTTAAATATGGCAGAATATAAAAAAGCTGTGCGTGAACAACATAAACTGTTTGCCCATCAAAAAGATATGAATGAGGAATACCATAACTTAAAACACCATCTTTACACACAGTTATCTTTAGTTGGTCAGCTTCTTAAACACTACGCTTCTCATGTTGACTGTAGTGATATTCACGGTGAAGAAAGCATGAAAGATTTATTAGAAGGCTATCATTATCAAGTCATGTATATTCATAAAGACCAAATTTCTAAAGATGAATATTGTATTGATATAGGTATTACCGAAATTACCAAAGTCGAAGTTTACGATGTAGTTATACCTGTGCTTGAAAAATTCTTAGACACAAAATTAAATGTCCTAACCTTAGAAAACAATGCCAAACAAATGGGATATACACATCTAGTTTTATCCAATCATCAAAATTATCAATTAGTTTACGGTATCCAGCAAATCTCTAAAGATGCGAATTATTGTGGGGATAGCTACCTATGCTTCAGACATCACCAACATACCATGATTGCCTTAAGTGATGGTATGGGCTATGGCTCAAAAGCCCATGAGGAAAGCGAATTAACCCTTGACGTTTTCTCTCGTCTATTAAAAAGCGGTATCTCTTTAGATGAATCTATCCAAACCATCAACTCCTTGCTTAAAATCAAAAACCGCATGGAGATGTTTACAACCTTAGATTTACTGATGTTTAATACAAATGATGCTAAAGCCACTTTCTTAAAAAACGGTGCTACACCTTCATTTGTTTACCATTATAATCAATTAGAAAAAGTCCAAACACGAGCTTTACCTATCGGTATTGTTTCTAAGGTAGATACACATACCGAACAATATCAATGCAGCGACCAAGATTTAATTATTATGTACAGTGATGGCTTTGATGATGGTATTGAAGATATTTTAGAAACACTTCTTAATGATTTAGGGCAATGTCATCCTCAAAAACTAGCTGATGCGATTATGAAAGAAATGACTGAACGTAATTGCGTTGATGATGATGCTACTATTATTGTTGCTAGAGTGGAAGATATTACGCAAATACATATAGATTAAAATAGAGTTTTACTTTTTTCATAAAACTCTATTTCCAAAGGGAGACAATATTCAACTAACGACGTATTCATTATAACATGATAAAATTTGCGCATTGGATGCGTCATGTTTAACCCTTTAATTAATTGAAAAAATAAAAGTTTGTTGAATAGCGTATTATTACCTACTTTTACCAATAAAATAATAATTATCGCATTTCCATTGTGAAAATAACAAAGAATTCAAATCATCAAATAGAGTTTGATTTTGTGGAAAAAAACAAAAGAGCGCCTATCTAATAAAGATAGGCGTTTACTGTGCGTCCTCCTCGAGCACCACAAGCAGACGGCGGAAGGCAGCCATAGGGACGGGG
>CAJUOR010000052.1 GCA_910588165.1 uncultured Thomasclavelia sp. | reverse complement strand
GTACTTTTAAACAGAAGTAGTCAAAAATCGGGGCAATCCCGATTTTTTATGTTATAATGAAAAGGATTAAATGAGGTGATTAACATGATGAGATTAGATAAAATGTTGGCAAATTTAGGCTATGGTTCAAGAAAAGATGTTAAGCTGTTAATTCGCAAAGGACAAGTCCAAATCAATGGGGTTGTCATCAAAAAAGATGACTTTAGATTAGAACCGGAAAAAGACGAAGTGAAGATTTGTGATGAACTGGCAGTCTATAAACCGTTTGTTTATATTATGATGAATAAACCGCAAGGTGTTATTAGTGCAACCGAAGATAAAGTACACCAAACAGTTGTGGATTTAGTAAAAGGCTATGAGCATTATCATATTTATCCTGTGGGTCGTTTAGATAAAGACACAGAAGGACTGATGCTATTGACAAATGATGGGATATTAGCTAGAGAATTATTGTTTCCAAGTAAAAATGCCTCAAAAAAATATTATGCTAAACTTGAAAAGGTAGGTAAGCAAGAAGATATCAAACGCTTTGCGGAAGGCTTGGTTATTTCATCAGGGCATCATTGTAAACCGGCTGTCTTAGAGTACATCAATGAAAAAGAGGCTTATATTACAATTACAGAGGGCAAATTTCATCAAGTGAAGCTGATGTTTGAGGCAGTCGGTAATAAAGTAGTCTACCTTAAACGCTTGGAGATGAAGGGATTGAAATTGGATCCTAATTTAAAATTAGGGGAATATCGCGAGTTGACAAAAGAAGAAATGGAAATTCTGAATATCGCTAGTCTACATAAAAACTGTTGATTTGTAAAATCTTCAAATATCATTTTAGAATTACACAAATAAGCGTTGTTTAGTAGTTGAAATAGTGCTATAATGGATAAGAAATGGAGGTTATTATGCGATTAAGAAAGAAACCTGAAGCGACTGATTTTTTAAATGCTCATCCTGAGTATGTCATCATTCAGCCTAGTGAGTGGAAAAGTAAAATGCAGGAGCAATTCGATAAGAAACAACCTTTACATATTGAAATCGGCATGGGGAAAGGCGATTTCATGATTGGTATGGCTAAAAAATATCCAAATATTAATTTTATAGGAATTGAGAAATATGATAGTGTTTTATATGTAGCATTAAAAAAGATTTTAGAGGAGGAATATATCAGTAATTTACGTCTAATTAGAGCTGATGCGATTGATTTAAAGGATATTTTCGCAGAAGGCGAAGTTGAGCGCATTTACTTGAATTTCTCTGACCCATGGCCTAAGACAAGACATTACAAGCGTCGTTTGGTTTATAAGGATTATCTAGCTATTTATGAACATATCTTAGTTAAACAAGGGGGCATTGAACAAAAGACAGATAATCGAATATTATTTGAATTCAGTTTAATGTCTATGAACCAATATCCTATGGATTTTGAACGAGTTAGTTTGGATTTACACCATAGCGAGTATGCGGAAGGTAATATTATGACAGAATATGAGCGTAAATTTAGTGTGAATGGACCGATTTATCAATTAGTAGCACGTTTTAAATAAGGAGGAAAAGTAAAATGGATCAATTTATCAATCTACATACAGTTGAAGAATATAAAAAAGCAATCGAAGAACGTTGTATTATTTTAGTAACAGCCACATGGTGTCCTGATTGTATTTTCATTAAACCGTTTATCGGAGAAGTAGCAAAGGCACGTCCAAGTTTCAAATATTACCAGATTGATCGTGATGAGCTTTTAGATTTATGCAAAGAGATGGATGTTATGGGAATTCCATCATTTGTGGCTTATGATCAAGGTGTAGAAATCGGACGCTTTGTATCAAAATTTAGAAAAACTAGACATGAAATTGAAGAATTTATCGATGGATTGAATTAGTAGTTGTCACAATTTGTAAATACTAAAGAAAAAAGTTAAAAAAATACGAAAAAAGAAGCATATTTGTCTAAATTATGATATGATATATATGGATAAAAAATATTTTGGATTTCAAGTTAGGAGGTAATCGCTGTGGCTTTAAAAGATATATTTAAAAAGACTGTTTCTGTTCCCGTAGAAGAAAAAGTAGATCCTATTGTGGAACAAAGACGTAAAGAAAAGTTTAGTACACCGCTGATTTACGGTGATGAATTTGATGAAGGTTTTGAAAAGTTAGGAGAAGCTATTAAGGCAGCGCCTACACCTGCCGCTTCAACAGCACCTACATCTTCAGTAACAAAAAAAGTTAAATCAACATATGCACCACGTCCGAAAATGGAACCGGGTTATCAGATGAGTGAAGTCATTTCACCGATTTATGGTCGTAAGGAAGAACCGCAGTCTAATAAGGCAAAGCAAGTTTCAACACCTAAGAAAAAAACTTCACAAAAACCGATTGAGGATCAATTAGTTCCTGTTATCAGTCCGATTTACGGTACACATGTTGTAGAGGAAGAGGAAGAAAGAGTAGAAACACCTGTTGCAAGTAAACGTCGTTCTCAAAAAGCGACAAAGGTCAATAAAGAGCCTGAGTCTGTAACAGAAGATTTGCGTAATATCGCAAGTATTATTCAAGAAGAAGAAAATCAACTGAAACTTGTTGAAAAAAGAACCGGTGAATTTCAATTTGATTTTTCTAATATGAAGTCCGAAGAGCCTAGTTTAATTGATGAAATTGATGATGCGATGACCTTAGATGAACTTATGAGTTTGTACGAAAGGAAGTTCAAGGACGAGGATAAATAAACGCTCTGGCGTTTATTTTTTTGTATCAATGATTCGAGGAATCGGTACAGATGTCGTGCAATTGGCACGGTTGAATTTATCCCATCGTCATTTTATTGAAAGAGTTTTAACCCCTAAAGAATTGGCTGTTTTTGATGAAATTCAAACTCCCCAAGGTCAACGAGAATTTTTAGGCGGGCGCTTTGCGGCAAAAGAAGCCTTTATGAAAGCTAATCATCAAGGGATTGGTCAAATAAGTTTCCAAGACATTGAAGTTCTCAATGACGCTTCAGGGTGTCCATATTTTACCAACAGTCCGGCTCATATCTCTATCAGTCACGAAAAAGATATAGCTGTGGCCTTTGTCGTCATTGAAAAGGAGGATTGAAAATGAATTGTTTGGAACAAAAAATCATACAAGAAGGTTTAGTTAAATCTAAGGAGGTATTAAAGGTAGATCAATTCTTAAATCATCAGATTGATGTTCAATTACTTAACGATATGTCAGAATTATTTTATGCCAAATTTAAAGATTGTCCGATTACCAAAGTTTTAACGATTGAGGCAAGTGGTATTGCGATTGCGACGATGGTTGCCTATCGCTTTAAAGTTCCTTTAGTCTTTGCCAAAAAAAGACATACAAGCAATTTAGGTCAAGATTTATATCAAGCTAAGATTTTTTCATTTACCCATCAGACCCATTATGATCTAGTCATCAGCAAAGATTATTTAGATGAAAACGATCACGTTTTATTGATTGATGATTTCTTAGCTAGCGGTTCGGCATTAAATGGCTTACTTGATATCGTCAATCAAGCAAAGGCAAGCCTATCAGGTATTGGGATTGCGATTGAAAAAGCATTTCAAAATGGTGGCGATTTATTGCGTGAGAAGGGGCTTCCGTTATTTTCTTTAGCGATTATCGAAAGTATGGATCCGCAAACTAATCAGATTGTATTTGGGAAAAGATAAGCTTATGAAAAGAATTGTCATCGGAAATCTTGCTCACGTCGATGCGGGTAAGACAACTTTATCAGAAGCCATGCTTTATGTTGCGGGTAAAATAAAACAATTAGGTCGGGTAGATCATCAAAATGCTTATCTTGATTATGAAACCTTAGAAAGAAACCGCAAGATTACAATTTTCTCTAAACAGGCTGTTTTTACTTGGAAAGATTGTTATATGACGCTATTAGATACCCCAGGTCACGTCGATTTTGCCAGCGAGATGGAGCGCGTGCTACAAGTGTTAGATGTGGCCGTATTGATTATCAGTGGCAGTGAAGGTGTCCAACCACATACTAAAACAATTTGGCAGCTATTAGCCCATTATCGTGTGCCGACCATGATTTTTGTCAATAAAATGGATATGCCCGAAACATCTAAAGAAGCCTTGATTTTAAATATAAAGAAAGAATTAGATGAGAATTGCCTTGATTTTGCGGTAGAAGAAAGTCTGTTGCATGAAGAAATATCTTTATGCTCAGATAGCTTGTTAGAAAAATATATGCAAGATGGACAGTTGACATACCAAGATATTGCTAATTCGGTTATGGATAGAACTGTATTTCCGTGTTTCTTTGGCTCGGCTTTAAAAAATGAAGGTGTTACCAATCTTTTAGATGCTTTGGTCAATTATACGCCTATGCCTAGTCGTAGCGAACAATTTAGTGCAAATGTTTTTAAAATTACGCATGATAAACAAAATACACGTTTGACATATATGAAGATTTTAAGTGGAGCATTAGAGGTAAAGGATACAGTTTTGCCTGATGAGAAAGCCGATCAATTGCGTGTATATAGTGGCGATAAATATGAGGTTGTTCCCAAGGCAACCGCCGGAATGATTGTAGCTGTTAAAGGGTTTAAGAAAATTTATGCCGGTGATGTTTTAGGGGAAGGCAAGAAGTTAACGACACCGGTTTTGGAATCGTGTATGGATTATGCTTTGATGCTACCTGAGGGCATAGATATCAATCAGGCATTGCTTTATATGAAGCAACTAGAGGAGGAAGACCCGATGCTTCATGTGAACTATGACCGCAAAACGAATGAAATTCGTATGCAGTTGATGGGCGATATTCAAATCGAAGTTTTAAAACAGACGATTTTAGATCGCTTTAAAATAGCTGTGGATTTTGCTCATGGCAAAGTATTATATAAAGAAACTATTGCAAAATCAGTATTAGGTGTGGGACATTATGAACCATTGCGCCATTATGCCGAAGTTCAGTTGTTATTAGAACCTTTAGAGAATGGTAAAGGAATTGTGATTGCAAGTGAGTGCTCGGAAGACGAATTATCTAAACATTGGCAAAATTTAATTATTGGACACCTTAAAGAAAAAGAACACGTTGGGGTGTTGACAGGTTCTAGTCTGACTGATGTAAAAATAACACTTTTAATCGGAAAAGCCCATCTAAAACATACTGAGGGCGGGGATTTCCGTCAAGCGACTTATCGAGCTGTACGACAAGGTTTGATGCACGCCCAAAATATTTTATTAGAGCCGTATTATCGCTTTAAAGCTGTTTTACCTGCCACTTGTCTTAGTCGGCTTGTTTTCGATATTGAAAAGATGCACGGCACTTATGAAATTGTCGACGACAGCAATTTACAACGCACGATTGTTTCAGGTGAGGTTGCGGTAAGTGAGATGCAAGGTTATATGACAACTTTTATTACTTATACTAAAGGTCAAGGGCAATTAGGATATGAGCTTTCCGGTTATAAGCCTTGTCTTCATCAAGAAAAAGTTGTGGCAGAAATGCAGTATGATGCTTGTGGTGATTTAGATAATCCGTGTGATTCCATTTTCTGTAAACAAGGTGCAGGATATAATGTCAGCTATGATAAAGTCTATCAAAAAATGCACTTAGAGGCTCGTTGGCCTAAAAAAGAAATCCCCAAAAATAATTATCGCCCTCAAAAAGCGACAATCAGTACCGATGATAAGACTTTATCTCAAATCTTTGAAAGAACTTACGGACCGATACAAACTAATTGGAAAGAGCGTTTAGGTCATGAAAAGAAGCCGAAACAAAACCGGTACGAATATCAAGCAAAGCAGCGTTGTATCATTGTTGATGGGTATAATGTCATTTATGCTTGGCCTGAATTTGCAAGTTTAGCCAAAGTAAATTTAGATGTAGCAAGAGCCCGTTTGATTGACGCATTATGCAATTACCAAGGCTATAAACAATGTCTGCTGATTTTGGTATTTGATGCTTATCTAGTCAAAGAAAATCCCGGTTCGGTTGAGAAATATCATAACATTTATATTGTTTATACTAAGGAAGCCCAAACAGCTGATATGTTTATTGAACGTGCGACACATGAAATGGCTGATTTATTTGATATTGCCGTTGTTACAAGCGATGCCTTGGAACAATTGATTGTCAGTAGTCAAGGAGCTGCGCGAATTTCTTCAAGAGAGTTTATTCAGGACGTCAATTATGTCGCTAAGACGTATTTAAAAAATTTCTTAGATCAACAAAAACCAAGTCATGAATTTCCTTTGGAAAGCGTAAAAAAATATCAAGATGAGTCTTAAATGCTCATCTTTTTTTAATTTATCGTGAATTTAGGCTAAAAATTCAATAGAATTCTTTATCAAGTCATGCTAAAATAAGGATAAGAAAGTGAAGTGGAAAGATGAAAAAAGAAATCTCATGGTTATCGAGTAATCAAAAGACGATGCTTTACGGTTATATGTGGGTGCCGGAAACGGAAATAAAAGCGATTCTACAAATTACACATGGTATGAAAGAGTTTATTGACCGTTATGATGATTTTGCCCAATACTTAAATCAATCTGGTATTTTAGTTGTGGGTATGGATTTATTAGGACATGGCAAATCTATTCAAGGTGTTGACTATGGTTTTTTTGATGAGGAAAAGGGCAATGCTTATTTATTGGAGGATATCCATCAACTTTATTTAATGACGCATAAACGCTATCCGAACTATCCTTATTTTATGCTCGGGCACAGTATGGGTTCATTTCTTTTAAGACAATACTTAGGAACTTACCAGCCGAAGCTTAGCGGTGCTATTATTATGGGAACGGGCAATCAGCCACGGCTTCTTTTGAATATCGCTTCACTGCTATTAAAACTCTTAATGGCAATCAAAGGTAAGAAAGCTAAAATTCATCAAATCGATCAGCTGTTAAACAAGGCTTTTAATCGCTCCTTTAGACCTACTCAAACCATGGCAGATTGGATTAGTAAAGATGAAAAGATGGTCGCTCTTTATATCAACAATCCTCTATGTACGTTTGATTTTACCTTGGCGGCTTATCAAGATATGGTTAAGAGTTTAAAAAAGATGAATCAAAACTGTATTTATGAAAATATGCCATGTCATCTGCCTATCTTTTTAGTTGCGGGAAAACAAGATCCGGTAGGGGATTTTGGTAAAGGTGTTGAACAATTAAAAGATAGATATTTAAAAACCGGTTTTCAATTTGTAGATATGAAACTTTACCCAAATGATAGACATGAGATTTTAAATGAATTAGATAAAAAGCAAGTCTATGATGATCTTAAAGACTGGCTTGAAAAAAGAATGGGGGGAGAATAAAGATGAATAGACCAATCATTACAATCGAAATGGTTAACCGACAACGAATTCAAATTGAGTTATATCCTGATAAAGCCCCTAATTCAGTTAATGGGTTATTGTGGTCGCTATTTAAGGATAGCTATGATAATATGAGAATTGCAAGAATTGTACCAGGCTTTGTATTACAGCCTTGGTATGACGAAAGTCAAATGGGATTAGATTATCAATATTTAATCGAAGGTGAGTTTGCAGCTAACGGTTATCCTCATAACAACTTGCCATTTGAAAAATATGCAGTTGGTTTAGCAGGTGATGGTGCTTCGATTTCAAGCCCTAGCAGTTTCTTTATCGTTGTGGGCGATGATTGTCAAGAGCGTTTGAATCAAAAATTTGCCTGTATCGGTTATGTCATCAGCGGTTTTTCGGAAATTGAACGTTTAGTGTCTGTTCCGTTACGTAAAGTTGAGTCAGGTGTTGCAGGTGTCAGCATCAATGAACCGCTTCAAGATGAAGTCATTTCTCATATTTCAATTGAGCTAAATGGTTATGAATATCAAGAACCAATTCAGTTTTTGCCACAAAATCTTAAAAAATAATTGATAAGCAAGAGGGGGGAAGCAGATAATGAAAAAATACCAAAAGTTAATTTATTCATTTCTCGTATTGGCTTGCCTTTTAAGTACCCTGCTTGTAGCTAGACAACTGATCAAAAACATAGAATATGAGAAAAGTCTTTCTAAACAGCGTGAAAGTTTATTAGAGAATGAAAGGAAAGAAATAGACGATATAGTTCAAATAAAGGAATTATTGGCATCATTAGATGAAAAAAAGGTTTCTTTAGAAGATGAAAAAGTTATTCGAGATTTAAGGAAAGCGCTGAATAAAATCTCTTATCATAAAGAAGATAAATTAACCTTGCTCAAGGCTGAGGTGCAATTAGAAACACTTTATGCAAGAAACAAAGAATATCGATATGAACATGGAAAAATGTTTACCCAAGAGATTAGAGAACAATTAGATGGTATGTTAAATGAAGATATGGCGGTTTATATTAAAATGCTAGATGATGGCTCTACTTATATGTATAATCCCACCAAGAATTTTCAGATGAAAAGTATTGATGTAACGATGTTTGCCACATACCTTATGCAATTTGAATTAAATCAAACGGATCAAGACCACATTGTTTATATGATGAAAACCTTTGACACGGCGACGATTGATCATTTGATTCATTCTTATTATGAAGGTAATGCAGTTTATACGACTTATTTAGATAAGATAGGCATTCTTGCTCCTCAGACAACGGTGATGACTTTATGGGAAACAGGGGAGATGAATGTGCTTGATGTCGGTCATACGTTATGCACGCTCTATGAATGTTTTGAAACTGCCTCTAGCCAAGAATGGAACTTACAAGAAGCCTATGCACCAATTACATTAGATGGTGCAACAAAGTATGTATCTCCACATACCGGTTATCATGAAATGGCAGTTGTTTATGGTTCTAGACCTTTTATCTTGTGCGTCTTATCGGAAAATGATGCTGATGAGGTCATTACGAATATATATCAGTATTTATTAGAGCTTGTTAATCAATAAAAAACTTATCCTTGCCATTCTAGGATAAGTTTTTTTAGTTAATTGTTGATACCGTGGTGACAAGTATAGCTTTCATCGGTAATCGCTGAAAACCGAAATCCTAAGCGTTTGTAATACTCAATGATTTTAGGTAGTGCTTCAACTGTGGTATCTTTATTACTTGCATCATGGAATAGGATAATCACATTACCTTCATCAGCCCTAGTAGCTGCTTCAATAATTCGACTTGTACTGATATTATTGCCGGTGGCATCTTCACTACTGACATTCCAATCGTAATATTGATAGCCACGATCAAGCACATCTTTAGACAGCTCAGTCATAATGTTCTTTGTATAATCAGCAGAAACAGTATTTGAACTACCACCGGGAAAACGAATATAATGCGATTTTTTTCCGGTAATATCTTCGACCATATCGCTGACTTGCTTTAAGTCTTTAAAGTAATTCTCTTTTGAAGCGTAAACCTTTCCGTAATTATGCGAATAAGTATGTAAACCGATGGTATGACCTGCATCATAGGCACGCTTAATATTTTGGTTATAGGCCTGACCATTTCCTGTGACAAAGAATGTTGCCTTAACATTATGTTCATCTAAAATATCTAAAATTTTAGAAGTGTTGTAAGAGGGACCATCATCAAAGGTAAGATAAACAATATTCTCACCATTACTGGAATCACGACCGATTTTGTTTCTTTCGACAATTGTTACCTTTTTAGTAAATGTTGCAATATTACCCGAGCGGTCAATACATTCATATTGAACTTCATATTCACCGATTTCATTGATATCTACATCACTTTTAAGAATGGACAATTTAGGTGCCGGGTCTTGATTATCTTTTACGGAAATACTTTCTAGCGGATCAAACTTTGCCCCTTTTTGAAGTGTAATAGAGGCTTCACCTGAAATTTTAGGCTTTTCTGTGTCCTTAGGTAATATTTTAACTTTGGTCTTTTTTTCTGTACTGTTTCCACCCTCATCAGTTACAACCACGACAACTTCAATCGTACCTTCATCATCAAAGTCATATTCTTCTTTTAAAGTGACCGTCGTTTTGGTGGCATCTTTAATATCATATACAAGTGTTGAAGGATCGACATCAACAGTAGCATCGGTTGTTCCTTCCTTGACTTTGAAAGTAGGGGCTGTCTTATCGACAATTTCGACATCTAAACAATATTGATGATTGTGATAGGTGTATATGGCTTCATATTCGCCTAAGGTTTTGAAATCTATTTGGGATATATCGGCACTGACTTCTTCGATTTTACCTTTCCGAACTTTTTTGATTTGTTCAAGGGGTTCAAAACTGCCATTGATTTCTACTTCAATAGAGTGATGATAAAAAACGACTAGCGGTCTTGTCTTAAAATAAAAAAGTGCTCCTAAAATTAAAAATAATACCGCCGCTAATGAAGTAAATACTATTTTTCCTTGTTTGGTTAATCGTATTTTTTTCTTTTTCGCCATTTTATCAACCTCCCTTAATAATTATTATAGTACAAATATTTTAATCTGCAAGCAAAGTGTGTCAATATTTGCCGAAAAAAGAAAGTGGTTGTTTATCCTTTATAAATCATGTATAATATTTTTAGGAGGGGATTGTTGTGGCAACTAAAGTGGAAAAAAGAAAGGTTCGTAAGCAACAAACTGCAAAGGCCTTAGGCATTGATTCAGTAGATGAAGAAAAGAGTAGCTCAGAAGAAAACTGGAAAACACGTTTTTTTAAAAAATCCGGTAAATCAGAAAATTATTGGAAATGGTTTTTGTTTTTTATCAATGCATTATTACTCATGTTTATTTATAAATTTAAATAGTCATCTAGGCTTTTGTCTATAAAAGATTGATTAAAAAGGGCATATTTTATTAGGGGTATGTCTTTTTTTAGTTGTTTTATTTCAATTATCCTTTCTTAGTTTGCGTAACTGATTTTAATTTATGCTAATTAAGAATTTTTTACATTTTAGCACTCTACACTTGACTGTGCTAAAAAATGTGATATAATGGTTTTAGCACTTGGGTGATATAAGTGCTAAAAAGGAGGCGTGGACAATGAATATGGAAGATTTAACGCATAAGGTATTAGAAGCTTTAGCGAAAGCTCAAAGCAATGCTTTGGAAAGGAAAAATCCGATTGTTGATGTAGATCATGTGCTACTAGCTCTTTTAGAAGATAACGAGGGTTTATATCCAAGGATTTTACAAGCCTTAAATTTGAAGTCTGATGATTTTGTCCGTTTAGTCAAAGAAAGCATTACTTCAAAAGCAACAGTATCCGATATTGAACCTGATAAATTAGGGATAGGTTATGACTTGAATCAGTGGCTGTTAAAAGCTAATCAAGAAAAGCAAGATTTACAAGATAGTTATATAAGTGTTGAGCACTTGTTTTTGGCGATGTTTGACTGTCAGGCTAGTGTATTAAAACGTTTTGTGTCAATGCTGTCTGTCAGTAAAAAAGACGTTTCTCAAACTATTATGAAAATAAGGGGTGATCATAACGTGACAACAAAAAATCCGGAAAATCAATATGAAGTTTTAGAAAAATATGGACGAGATTTAACAAAGGAGGTTGCCTCAGGTAAGTTAGATCCTGTAATTGGTCGTGATGAAGAAATTCGACGTGTGATTCAGATTTTAGCGCGTAAAACTAAAAATAATCCGATTTTAATCGGTGAACCCGGCGTTGGTAAAACAGCGATTGTTGAGGGGTTAGCTTGGCGAATTCACGCCAATGATGTACCGTTAAGTTTACAAAATAAAATTGTTTATGAAATGGATTTAGGGGCTTTAGTTGCCGGAGCTAAATATCGTGGAGAGTTTGAGGAAAGACTAAAAGCGGTTTTAGCTGAAGTGCAGAAATCAGAAGGAAATATTATTTTATTTATTGATGAAATTCATCAGTTGGTTGGTGCCGGTAAAACAGATGGGGCGATGGATGCTGCCAATTTATTAAAACCGATGCTTGCAAGAGGTGAACTTCACTGTATTGGGGCAACGACATTAGATGAATATAGACAATATGTCGAAAAAGATGCGGCATTAGAGAGAAGATTTCAGAAAGTCTTAGTAGCTGAACCAGATTTAGATGATACCATCGCTATTTTAAGAGGACTTAAAGGTGCTTTTGAAAAACATCATGGGGTACGCATTACCGATGATGCGCTTATCAGTGCAGCAAGCTTATCTGATCGCTATATCACAGATCGTTTCTTGCCTGATAAGGCGATAGATTTAATTGATGAAGCGTGTGCGAGTATCCGTATGGAAATTGATTCTTTACCGGAAGAATTAGATGAGATTACAAGAGATAAGAACCGTTTAAAAATGGAATTGCTGTCCATTGAAAAAGATGTTGCCGACAGCGAAAGAGCTAAAGAGATTTCCTATCGCATTGCCAATTTGGAAGAAAGAGAAAATGCTTTGAAATTACAATGGCAAGATGAAAAGAAATCATTAGATGAAGTCAAGCATTTAAAAGAAAAACAAGCAAGCTTACAACGTCAAATGGAAGACTATCAGATGGCAGGCGATTTAGTGAAAGCCAGTCAAATTATGTACAGCGATTTACCTGAAATCGAAAAAAGAATCAGTGAAGTTGAGAATCAAGAAAGTGAAAATAGATTATTGAAAGATCGTGTGAATAGTGATGATGTAGCAGAGGTTATCGCTAAATGGACAAAGATTCCGACCCAAAAGTTAGCTCAGTCAGAAAGAGAGAAAATTTTGGCTTTAAATGATGTTTTGGCTAAACGAGTGATCGGACAAGATGAAGCTATTGAAAAAGTAGTTGATGCGATTTTAAGAAGTCGAGCAGGTATCAATGATGAAAATCGTCCGATAGGTTCATTTATGTTTTTAGGACCAACAGGGGTTGGGAAAACGGAAGTTGCCAAAGCCTTAGCTATGCAACTGTTTGACAGTGAGAGTCATATTGTTAGGATTGATATGTCCGAATACATGGAAAAATTCAGTGTGTCCAGACTTTTAGGAGCGCCTCCGGGATATGTCGGCTATGAAGAAGGCGGGCAGTTAAGCGAGGCTGTGCGTAGAAATCCTTACAGCATTGTTTTACTAGATGAAATTGAAAAAGCTCACCCTGATGTCTTTAATATTTTACTTCAAGTTTTAGATGATGGACGAATTACCGATTCTAAGGGAAATCTCATCAATTTCAAAAATACGATTATCATTATGACAAGTAATATCGGTTCACAGTATTTACTTAACGGCAACACCAAAGAAAATCAAGATTTGGTTAATGAAGAATTGAAACAGCGTTTTAAACCGGAGTTTTTAAATCGTATTGATGAAATCGTCATGTTTAATTCTTTGGATCATCGTGTTGTTTTCAAAATTATCGATAAGTTTATCGGTGAATTAAATGAACGCTTGGCTCAGCAGAAAATACATTTGGAATTATCTGATCAAGCTAAACAATTCTTAGCTGATAATGGCTTTGAATCAACCTATGGTGCCAGACCATTAAAACGTTTTATTCAAAAGAATATCGAAACACTTTTAGCACGCGAAATCTTATCAGCTCATGTCAAAGAAGGGCAACAGTTACTAGTTGATGTTGAGCATGATGCATTCGTGTTAAAACAAATCTAAGGATGTCAAAATTGAAGTGAACCCCAAAGTTTGGACACAAACAAGGAGGTTCACTTTTAATATGTC
>CAJUOR010000051.1 GCA_910588165.1 uncultured Thomasclavelia sp. | reverse complement strand
TTACAGGCATAGAAGCAATCAAACCATCTCGCACAGATTGTAAATATCTGTTTCCTCCGATTTTAGATGCGAGCGGTGCAATCTTCGCTTCTAAAAAAGCACTAAAATTATTCATATTTTCACTCTCCTTTTTTCTACCTTTATTATACCAACTCATTTTTTAATATCAACGCCTCTATTTTGACATTATTCGTGCAATTTTATTACACAAAAGAAGTAGTCAATGACTACTTCTTAATTATTTATTAGCTATCTTATCTAAAAATGTGCGAATGACTTTGGAATAATTCAACAGTTGATTATTTTCTGTGATATTCAAGACGAAAATGTAATGGATTATCATGCCATTCCACAAAATCCCCTTTTTACTATAATAAATTCTTGTCTTTACTTTTTGATTATATAGGAATATGACAGTTGCCCGATCCATTTGATAGGTAAACCTTTCATCTCTTTTCAACAAAGCCATATACTCATCTTCAGTCGTGGAAATGTAACGAAGAAAATCTTCTTTATTTGAAAGAGATGTCCTTTTCATATTTAAAAGATAATCATCTAATAGCTCACTTAATACTATTCTTAAATGTTTTCGAACTATTTTATAATCATCGGAATTCATAAAGTGGTTAATCACTATAATCGGGATATCCGTATCTAAATATAGGCCGACATCTGAGATAATAAAGGAATAATTTTCCTCTTCTGTTCTTTGTTTTACCTCATACAATTCACATGATTCAAATTGATAAAAATTAAACTCCGTCTGCAATTCGTTTAATAAAAAGCGCCACATCGTCGTCCCTCTAAAACTGACCAAAAGAATCTTAATAGGATTATAATACTTCCTTAATTCCTCACGAATATTTAAAAAATAATATGAGAGATAAGCAATTTCACTGCTTTTAATTTTAATTCCTTGACTTTTCTCAATAATGGAAACAAATTGATAAGCTATATCAAATGATAAAGCGTGTTTGTCCTTAATATCATCTAAAAGCACAACGTTTTGCGTAAAATGATTTAGATGACGAATGAAAAGAGAATACAAATATTTAGAAAGATCGGCTATACGAATCGAATCATTGAAATCTATTTTGAGTTGCCTAGATAACTCATTCAGTGATTGAACGGTCAAATCTAATGCAAACTGATTACAAAAACCTAAGTTGCCTCCTTTAATCAAAAGAAAGAAGTATATGATTTCCGTTCTTGGAATGGTCAAGGATTCTGATTTATATTGGTAAAAGTATTCGTAGATTTTCTGAATTTCAAATTCATTCACAAATGTTTCATACTCCAAATCATCAAAAGAAACATATTTACCGATTTTACACCTCATCAATAATGACATCAGATGATAATAGACATTAAATAACTCAAAATCAGATATTTTATTGATTGAAAATGAGTTAATAAAGTCCAAAAGGTTCTCTTTCGTAAATTTTGTTTGATCAAAATATAATGAGATTTCATCTTCTAAAAGTGACATATTAAATAAAAGTTTATGTTGAATCGCAAATCGAATGTTCACTTCTGTTCCCTCAATATAAACACCTTTATAGGGCTGATAAACTAATTCCACATTATAATTTTTAAAATCTTTAGATATTTCTTGTAAATCCTTATACAGCGTTGTTCTGGAAATATAATATTTTTCAATTAAGTCCTTAATCGCTATAGTACTTTCGCTATTGATAATATCTAAAAACAGTTTTACCTGACGATAATCATCTTCTAAATATTTATTATCAGAATAAAAATAATGGTTTGTCAAATAATCGCCGCTAATGTTTTTAATAGAGTCATACACAATCCGATATCCTTTAGATGGCACAGATTCAAATCGGCAACCAAAGTGATGGATAGCACCTTTCAAAATAGAAACATCTGATTTAACGGTCCGAATAGATATGTTAAGTCGTGTAGCAATTTGTTTACAAGGAAGATAATCATCGGTATTAAGCAACATCTGAAAAATCTGTTTTTGTCTTGTGGAAAGATCACTAATATTCATTTTTATCACTCCCATGCAATATATATCAATATTAGTTTAGCATAAACATTTTCGTAAATGAACTTTTTCTTTGATTTTTCAAATTCATTTAATGGTAACTTTCTACATACCTTCCTAAATCATTATATAATAACTTGATTAAAGGAAAAATCGCCATTCTATCCTAAGGTTAATTGAAGAAATATTAAAAACAAAATGACTGTGCATCACCCTAGTGATATAATTATCATAGATATACAGGAGGAATTTAAATGAACGATATTATTCAAATCAAGCATCTTAATAAAAGTTTTAAAGATATAAAAGCTGTTCAAGATTTAAGCTTCTGTGTTAAAGAGGGCGAGTTATTTGCTTTTCTTGGTATCAATGGTGCAGGAAAATCAACAACAATCAATATCATGTGTGGGCAACAAAAAAAGGACAGTGGCAGTATAATCATCAGTGGACACGATTTAGATCAGAACTTAGATTTAATTAAGCGTGAGCTGGGCGTAGTTTTCCAATCCTCTGTTTTAGATGCCGCACTTTCGGTTTATGAAAATTTAGAAAGTCGTGCGGCCTTATATGGTATCACCGGAAAAGCATTTAAGAAAAGACTGACCGAGCTTGCCAAAATACTTGACTTTGAAAATCTATTAAAGCGAACCGTTGGTAAATTATCAGGAGGTCAACGCCGAAGAATTGATATTGCAAGAGCATTGTTCCACAAACCTAAAATTCTTATTCTTGACGAGCCTACAACCGGACTTGACCCGCAAACACGTAGCATCATTTGGGACGTCATAGCGGATTTTCGTAATAATGAAAACCTAACGGTATTTTTAACAACTCATTATATGGAAGAAGCTGCCGAAGCTGATTATGTTGTCATTATTGATAGTGGGAAAATATCAGCTGAGGGTACGCCCCTTGAACTAAAAAATATTTATACCAAAGACTATATTACACTCTATGGTGTCAATGAAGATAATGTCAAAGCGCTCGGAATAGAATATGAGAAAATACCCAACGGTTATCGCCTTTTTGTCGCAAATACAAGCATCGCAACCGATTTGATTGTCCGTAATCCGCAATTATTCAACGATTACGAAATAACCAAAGGAAAAATGGACGCTGTTTTCCTTGCGGTCACAGGTAAAACATTAGTAGGAGGAATAGAAAAATGAACACATCTTTAATTCTTATCAAAAGAAATATCAAGCTGTTTTTCAAAGATAAAGGAATGTTCTTTACCGCTTTAATCACACCTATGATCTTGCTTGTGCTTTATGCGACTTTTCTTGGAAATGTATATCACGATACTTTTACATCGAATTTGCCTGATACATTCACGCTTTCAGAAAGTATAATAGATGGATTGGTCGGTAGTCAGCTTATTTCATCTATTCTTGCTGTTTCGTGTGTAACAACCGCTTTTTGTTCAAACTTTTTAATGGTCCAAGATAAAGCCAACGATACGATTAAAGATTTAAGAATATCTCCTGTCAATTCTGCGACACTTTCTTTAAGCTATTATATCGCAACCTTGATTTCAACACTTATCATCTGCTTCGCCGCAACAGGTATTTGTCTTGCTTATATAGCTACTGTCGGTTGGTATATGTCACTTGCGGATATAGGCTTCTTGTTTATTGATATTTTACTACTTGTTTTGTTTGGAACAGCGCTGTCTTCAATCATTAACTTTTTCTTATCAACGCAAGGTCAAATTTCAGCAGTAGGGACAATTATCAGTGCGGGTTATGGCTTCATTTGCGGTGCTTATATGCCTATCTCATCATTTAGCGAAGGGTTACAAAAGATCCTTTCCTTTTTACCGGGAACTTATGGTACATCACTCATTCGAAACCACACAATGCAAGGTGTTTTTACCGAAATGAAAAGTCAAGGTGTTCCGTCAAGTATAATCGAAGGAATAAAGGACTCCCTTGACTGCAATTTCTATTTTTTAGAAAATCAAGTAAATATCCCAACAATGTATATCATTCTAAGCGTTACTGTTATCCTATTGATTGGAATTTATATTTTCTTAAATAAATTAAAAAAAGCATAGCATCTATGGAGTGAACCCAATAAATTGGACTAAAATTAAATATATAAAAGAAAGGATAATTGATTTCATTAATGAAGTTAATTATCCTTTTTTACCAACATATATGCAAGAACAACAGATTGGTATTTAAAATATGAAAAAGGATTAGCTTAAGCCAATCCCATACGTATTCATAAAATGAGCCATCGCACCAATTAAGTTAGCATCATTTTTAAATGTGCAAATAACAATTTCAGGATCGTGATCATCCTCTTTATAACGGTTGCGCAAATCTTTAAATGCTTTTTGGATTGTTTCTAATAAAATAGGCTGAGCTGAAATACCACCACCAATAGCTACACAATCTAAGTCAAGGACATAATCGACATTAAAAATGACCATAGCGATATGATTACAATATTCTTTAAAAATTTGCCAAGCCGTCGGTTCCTTTTGGTTAATATAGTCAAAGACCAACTCACCATCATCACTTTCAAAATTCAATGCCTTAGCAATATCCTTGTTTAACCAAACCGCTGAATTTTTTCTACCGAAAGAAACACCTGTGGCTTTCTTTGCATCAAAATCACAAATAAAGCTGCCTAATTCACCAGCTTTAGAACGTGGGCCTTTGTAAAGCTTGCCATCAATAATGACGGCTCCGCCAATGCCACTACCTAACACCATCATCAAAGCACTTGGTTTTCCTACTAAGCTTCCTTTCCATATTTCAGCTAAGGCAGCACATTTAGCATCGTTTTCAACGCTGACAGGTACATTTAAGCGTTTTTCAAGCACCTCTTTAATATTGATCCCATTTAGACACGGTAATAACGTAACAACACGGATAAGTCCTGTATCACTATCAATTACCCCCGGACTGCTTATGGCAATTCCTTGACATTCAAAGGGCATCACTTTTTCAATTTCTAAACAAAATGTTTCTAAATTATTCGTTGGTGTCGCATATTTACCTTGTTGATAAATTTTCCCGTCTTTATCCATATAGGCATACTTGACAAAAGTCCCACCGATATCCAATGCTAAATACATTTCAATCACCTCTAAAGCCATTATATCATGGCATTAAAGTATCGTCTATACATTTACTAAAATGACATCTTCGCCAATACTGACAACTTGACACATAGAAACAACGATTTCTTCGGGATTTTGGAAAAACTTCAGATAATCTAAAAACCCCGAGGTGCACACCACAATAGCTTCAACACATAAGCAAGTTTCATTTAAAACAACATCGCATACATATCCTAACTTTGCCCCACTACACACATTGATCACATCTTTGCACTGCAATTCATGAAGTCGCATACTATCACCATTCTATTATATGCCAACTTCTATAAAAAATGCTTTAAATGATTTAAGGCTGATTTTTCCAAACGTGAAACTTGAGCTTGACTGACAAAAAGCTCATTAGCTAATTCACTTTGGGTTTTCCCTTGATAATAACGTTTCTCAATAATCCAACGCTCTTTGTTATCTAATTTCTGTAAAGCATCTTTTAACGCTAGATAATCGTTATATTTTGTTGGGTCACTATGTTGGTCGGGAACTCTTTCCGCAATCGTTAAATTTTCATCTCCCGGCATCGGTTCAGATAATGAAGCCGGTGTTACACGAGCATTGAGTGCTTCTTGAAGCTCATAAATATCTACGCCAACTAACTTAGCTAGTTGAGTTAAATCAGGTTCTTGATGATGGGTTTGTAAAAACTTCTCTCTTTCCAAACCTGCTCGATAAGCAATATCTCTTAAGTTGCGGGAAACACGCATCATAGAACTCTCTCTAATTGCCCGCTTTATTTCGCCTAAAATCATAGGCACAGCATAAGTTGAAAACTGAACCTTTACACTTAAATCAAAGTTATCAATAGCTTTAATCAGTCCGACACAACCAACTTGAAACAAATCGTCAAGATTATAGTTATTTTTTGCAAAACGTTGAACTAAAGAAAGCACAAGTTTTAAATTTCCCATCACTAACTCATCTTTATATACAGGATTCTTGGTTGTTTGATACTTTTGAAACAATTCTGTCATCTCTTCAGAAGTTAAAACCTTTAAGGAGGCACTTTGAATGTGACAAATGTCAACTTTATATTTTGACATAATTTCACCTCAAACAAAGTATTAGCCTCCTGAAATCTATTATTCTACATCTTTTTACCAATTAAACCGGTAAGGAATTAAGCTTCCTTCTCAATTTTTTTATAATCTTTTTCTCTAGCCTAGAGATATAAGATTGAGAAATGCCCATTAAATCAGCAACATCTTTTTGTGTTAATTCATCTTGACCATTTAAACCATACCTTAAAATTAAAATCTCTTGCTCTCTTTTAGATAATTCTTTTAACGCTAAATACATTGCCCGCTTCTGCTCGTTTTCCTCTATCTCTTTACTGATAATGTCTTCATCTGTACCGATAATATCAGATAATAAAAGCTCGTTACCATCGTAATCAACGTTCAACGGCTCATCTAAAGAAACCTCTAACTTTAACTTATTAGTTTTTCTTAAATACATTAAAATCTCGTTTTCTATACATCTTGAAGCATAGGTAGCTAATTTAATATTTTTGTCAGGTTTAAAAGTTTTGATTGCTTTAACTAACCCTATTGTCCCAATACTGATCAAATCTTCAATTGAGCCATAAGTTGTCCCATCATATTTTTTAGCAACATATACAACTAAACGTAAATTATGTTCAATCAATAAATTTCTGGCTTCAATACTGCCATTTGCCAAAGAATCTAACAATTCTTTTTCCTTATCTCTATCTAACGGTGTAGGTAAAGCATCATTTTTCCCTACATAAAAACAGCGCGCTTTATGAAATAACTGATAAATCCATAAAAATAATCTTTGCATTTGTCTTGCCCCCCCTTTTTAAAATAAACCTAAATTTAACAAAATATCCGCATCTTTTAAAACCATATCTTCTGCCTTGGCTAAATAAGCTTTCTTCCATTCGCCATTCCAATAGATGTCCACTAGCATCGCCTTGTAAAAGACATTTCCCATAACTCTTGCAACCTCTATACTGCACTCATTTTGAATAGCTAGACTAGATGTAAATAAAACAGGTAAGCCATTGTAAGTCGCTTCATTACCGGTATCCAAAAAACCTCTCAAAGTCATTGTTTGCCGTTTAGCTACAACAATCACTTGATAATATAATCCGCTTTTTAAGACTTCCTTTCTTAATCCAAATAACATCATCATATACAATAGGATAACCATAGTACCCAAAAGCAAAACATAAAGCCATGAAAAAGATGTCCCCACAATAAGAATCGGTCCACGAAACATAACTTCTTGACCTAAAAGAAAAAAACTAGTGGTATAGGTGTAATATAGAAATAAAAAGAATATAATCATCTTAAACCAATGTTTTTGATCTACTAACCATGAATGCCAAATAATCCATAAGAAAAAAAAGAGATATGCGTATGGTAAATAAAGACAAGCGACAACTAATCCAAAACTCATCGATAACCTAAATAATCTTTTAGTGGGTATGCTTTGATTTTGAATAATGGCTAATGATAAAATACACAACATACCGATATAGGCATTTAAGAGATAAACAATATCTAAATAAATTTCCATTTCCACCACCCACAAATATCATAGCAGATAAGAAGGGCAAAACTTGTAGTAAAAAAGAAAAGAGCTAACTTTTCGTTAGCTCTTAAATATTTCTATTTTGTAAGAAAACCGGAATTGTTCCATCTTCGTCTTCATCTTCTTCTGCCACAGTACGAGGTGTTACACCAACTCGGCTTGAATCAAATTTTGATACAGTCGGTTTTGCAACAGGTTTAACCGGTGATGTGCTTTGAATAATTTGAGCATCGCTTTCTTCAAAACCGGTTGCGATAACAGTAACGATCATATCATCATCTAAGTTTTCGTTAATTGCAATACCGAAAATTGTGTTGATGTCATTACCTACAGCTTCACGGATAACTTCAACGGCACGATTAGCATCATATAATGAAATATTTTCGCCACCTGTTACGTTGATAATCGCATCTTTTGCACCTTCGATAGAAACTTCTAATAAAGGAGATGAGATTGCGCGTGTTGCAGCTTCTTCTGCTTTGTTTTCACCACGAGCCATACCAATACCAATCAATGCACTGCCTTTACCTGACATAACTGAACGAACATCGGCAAAGTCCAAGTTAATAAATGCAGGAACTGCAATTAAATCAGTAATTGTCTGAACACCTTGACGTAAAACGTTATCTGCTTCACGGAAAGATTCTTTCAATGGACGTCCACCGATAACTTCTAATAAACGGTCATTTGAAACAACGATGATTGAATCTACGTTTTGTGATAGTTCATTTAAACCATCAAAAGCTTGGCTTAAACGACGAGGTCCTTCAAATGTAAATGGTTTTGTAACAACACCAACTGTTAATGCACCTAAATCTTTAGCAATTTTAGCGATAACAGGTGCTGCACCTGTACCGGTTCCACCACCCATACCGGCAGCAACGAAAACCATGTCGGCATCTTTTAATGCTTCGCGAATTTCTTCTTCTGATTCTTGAGCAGCTTTGCGACCAACTTCAGGATTTCCGCCTGCTCCTAAACCTTTAGTTAATTCTTTACCGATAACGATTTTATTTTTGATTTTTGTTCCATTTAATGTTTGAGCATCAGTATTGGCTACATAGAATTCAACACCTTGAACACCTTCATCAACCATGCGTGTTACAGCGTTGCAGCCACCGCCACCAACACCAATTACTTTAATTTTTGCAACTTGTACAAATTGTCCTGCATCCATCATAAACTATTCCCTCACTTATAATTTTACTTTTTAATCTTCTTCAGAAAATAAGACATCTAATACTTTAGATATTCTATTTTCATTTTGCTTATTTAAAGAACTCGTTCTTGTCAATCCTTTAAATCTTGAAGCCATCGTATGACTTGAATCTGGTAATACCAGTGATGGCTGTTGCTTACCTGTTAATTTTGAACGATCTACCAAATAATAAATCAATCCAAGATTAGCAGTTAAAGCCATTTGTCTAGCACCTATAGTTGATGGTCTATATGTACGTACTGGACATTCCAATACACGACTTGATACGTCTTCTATATTTTCAAGTTCTCCGCCACCACCAACAATAACAACCTCATATCGTTGTCCTGAGTTGATAACCATAATCTGTTCTTTAACTGCCTGCATCATATCTTCGATACCTTGGCTTAAAAGAATGGCTAAATCTTTTTGCGTATGCGGCAGAACCTCCTGCCCTTTATATGTAACGTGAATGACATCCTCGTCACCTAACAACGTATTACATGTGCCATATTTAATCTTGTATGTCTCTGCTTTTGTCATTGGAATTTCCCAAGCGTTTGCAATTCTTTTTGTCAGTTGTTGTCCCCCCATTGGAACATTGGTTAAAAACTTCAAATAACCATCTTCAAAAAAGGAAATGCTTGTTGTTTTATATCCGATATCAATCAATATTGCACCTTCGCGTAAATAAACTTCATCAAAAGCTTCTTTAGCACAACTATACGCATTAACACAAATATCAATGACCGATAATCCTGCTCTTTCCACACAGCGAACATAAGCATACAGCAACTTTTTTGATGTCGTAATAATCAAAGCATCTATATAAAGACTTGTCGCCATTTTACCAATTGGCGCATCTTTAGAGCTTTGTGCACCGTAATAATAATTGACCGGTACGACGGAAACGACAGCCTCTTTCTCCGAACGCTCAAAGCGTGTTGATTGATTCAGAGCTTTTACAATATGCTGTTCACTAATTTTCTTATCAACACTATTGACTAAACAACTCCCTTGATGTTGATAAAGACGTGTGTGATAGGTCGGAATATTCAGAAGTACACTTGTAATTTTTGTTTCCAATTCATCTTCAGCTTCCTTCACCAATTGTAAAATAGTGGTAGAAACCGCTGCCTCGTCAGTAACCTGTCCTTTAACAACACCTTTTGAAGGTATCATTTTTGAAAACAAAACATTTATGTTTGAATTCAAGACTTCTCCAACAACGAGCTTAATAGTGGAGCTTCCAAGATCAAGACTCGCATAAATATCTTTCAATTGCGCTCCCCCTTTCACTAGCACTGCTTATATCATATCATAAAATCAACGCATTGAAAATACTTTTTAACCCTTAGATACGTCAAAAATTTCATTTTTAATCATCACATGGACTCGCATAAACTTTATTGCCGTAAATATCATAGACACACGCATTTGGCTCTTGCGATAATATCTCTTGATAATACTTTAATTCGCTTGCCATATCTTCGATTCGAATGATAACTTTCTTGCCATCGCTCATCGAAATTTCAACTCTTGTCTTATCGTAAGGCTCCACCGGACTAAAGACGATATCGGACATTAAAGCTAGCGTCCCCTCAGGTATTTTAGCTAACTCTATCACAAATTCCTGTAATATTTTCTCATCTTTAAATCCAACTAGTCTTGGTGACTGTTGAATATCTTTAAGGTAATCCTTAGATACCTCTAACATTGCCCCTTTATCATCTACGATGCGTAATTTTTCATCTTGGTAAACGTATGCAAGAACGTTGCTTTCTTCGATTTTAATTTTAATACCATAGAAAAAGCCCCTAGATACCTTCACATTTTTAATCATCGGTACTTGTTCTAACTTTTTTTCAATAAAATACGGATAAGTTAAAATATGAAAACTTTTCTTTGAAATACCGGCTTCTTTTATAACCATTTCCTCCGTCAAATAACGCTGTCCGACTACTGTTATTTTAGAAACACGTGACAAATCTGAGCTAAAGAAACCTACTACCAAAAGAATAACACATACAACTAATGCCCTTTTCACATTCTTTTTAATTCTTCTTTTTTGGCGTTTAGTTCGTAACTGTTCTACTTGGTTATCATCATGTTCATTATAATAATAACGTTTTGTAGATGCTTTTTTTACTTTTTTTCTAGCCATTACCAATTCACCAAACGAACTTCGGTTACTAAATCAATATCAAAGCGTTCTTTAACTACCTTTTGAGCCAACTGAATTAAATCGAGAATATCACGAGCACTGGCGTAGCCATTATTAACAATAAAGTTTGAATGCTTGGGTGAAATTTGAGCGCCGCCAATCTCCCAACCACGCAATCCGCATTCATCGATACACTGCCATGCCGGTTTTGCTTCGGGATTACGAAAAACACTGCCGGCACTAGGGAAATTCCACGGCTGAGTCATCATTCTTTTCTCTTTGCGATTATCCATTAAGGCTTGAATTGTTTTGGGATCTTTTGGCTTTAAACGAAGCATACATGAAAGAATAATCCATTCTGGGTGCTCCTGTATAACCGAATGACGATAGGCAAACTTCATTTGTTCATTCGTCAAGGTTTGAATCTCTAAGTTCTCATCTAAAATGGTAACAGATGTAATAAGAGCTGATATATCACTTAAATAAGCTCCGGCATTCATAAAGACTGCTCCACCAACACTACCCGGGATTCCTCCCGCAAACTCCAAACCGGAAAGTCCGTATTTACAAGCCTGATTAGCTAGATAAATTAAATTAACACCTGCTTGAGCCTCAATATCACAACCGTTGATTTTAAAATCAGTAAAATATTCATTTAATGAAATAATAACACCCTCAAATTCACGATCTGAAAATAATAAATTTGACCCATTACCGATTAAATAATAAGGAACTTGTTCTTCTTTAAGATAATTCAGTAAAACTTTAAGGGCTTCTAAATGATAAACTTTGACATACAAACAACATGGTCCGCCGACTTTAAATGTCGTATGTTTATATAATGGTTCATTTTCTAAATAATCTCCAACTTCTAATGTTTTTATTTTTGCAATGATTCTTTCTAAATTCAAGCGCTTCACCTACTTTTTCACTAATTGACAGATTAAATCATAAATATCCTTAGATGCATTAGGTTTACCTAATTGACGAGCATTATCTCTTAATGTATCTAATTTCTTATCATCAAAAATAATGCTGTCGATTGTCTTCAATAATCCATCTTTACTTAAATCTTTCTCTAAAATCATCAATGCCGCACTTTTTTCACATAGAGCTTTAGCATTATATTCCTGATGATTCATTGCCACATAAGGACTAGGAATAATCAACGAAGCCACACCTAACGCTGTAATTTCGGCTAATGTTGAAGCACCTGCTCTAGTTACAACTAAATCCACCATCTTTAACATACTAGGCATATCTTCAATGTAAGGAACAACTTTCACATTCGTTGGAATATGCGATAGTTTTTGTGTTGTTTGCTCGTATTGTTTTTGCCCTGTTACAAAAACAACCTGATATTCTTTTTGTTCAAAGTCACCAATGGCTTGCATCATTACTTCATTGACACTTGATGAGCCTAAACTCCCCATCACAACCATTACTGTTTTCTTATTTGAATCTAAATGATAAAAATGTGTTAAGTCCTTTTGTTTGGCTTCTACTACTTGACTGGCACGAGGATTTCCTAATAAATAGCTTTTTTCTTTCGGAAACTCCTGCATAGCCTTATCATAGCAAGCAACAATAGCATCTACATGCTTAATTAAAATTTTATTAGCTAAACCGATAATAGAATTCTGTTCGTGAATTAGTGTCGGTACTTGCATTTTAGCCGCACCTAGCACAATGGAAGAGCTTGGATAACCGCCAAAGCCAATCACAATATCCGGTTTAAAATCTTTTACAATTTTTTTTGAATGTTTGATGGAACGGACGAATTTCATAACAGCCTTTAATTTATTAGCCGGTGACCCGGCAATTCCTTGTAAATCCATTCCTTTATATGCATATCCCATTTCCGGCACAACACTTGCTTCAAGTCGATTAGTTGTACCCACAAATAAAAATTCACTTTGGGGATCTTGTTTTTTTATATATGCTGCTAGTGCAAGTGCCGGGTATAAATGCCCCCCTGTACCACCTGTACCAAATATAATTCGCATAGAAATCACACTCCTAAACTTATTATATCATAAATCTCGAAATTGTTGAAAAGAAATATTACATAAAATCCCGGCTAATCTCAGTTATAATGTCAAACTTGAATTGTCATAGAAAATAAACGGCAATACTACACCTGTAACAATTCAATTACGATACTTATAACAAGTTAGTTCAATAGCCTATTTCTCGTGGTCAAATTGCATAAGAATGATAAAAATACGCGATTTTATAGTTTATCTATTATAAAGCCAACGCCTCCATTCATAACCATATTTTAAATTTATAAAAATTAAACACACAAGAAACAATACACCTCAAACATATTGGTCAAAGGAATTATTGGAAATCGTTTATAATACCAATATGGATATAATATAGAATATGGATTGGTATCATATCTGATTTCACCCTCTTAGATTCAAATGTCTAAAAACTACAACCTAAAACGTTACTATAGAATGATATATTTGTTACTTTGCGGAGTGCAAAGT
>CAJUOR010000050.1 GCA_910588165.1 uncultured Thomasclavelia sp. | reverse complement strand
AGGAATAAAAATATTCGGTTTATCATCATCTTCTTCAGAATTACCATCAGTTTCGTCATCGTCTATTTCATCATTTTCCGTAAACAATTGGATAGAGTTTAATTCATCTTCAGAATTCAAAGCTTCTGATTCAAGTCCTTCTAAATCTTCTTCGTCAGTCAGTGAAGTATCTTCACTTGTTTCATCAGATGGATTATCATCTAATGATTCGTCAACATCTACTGTTTCACCATCAACATCCGGCGTTTGGTCATCAATAGGTGTATCCATATCAGCATCCTGCCCTTCATCAGTGCTAGGATCTCCTTCATCGACATTAGGTGTTTCACCGTCAATATCAGGTGTTTCACCGTCAATATTAGGTGTTTCACCATCAATATCCGGTAGTTCCTCATCAATGTCAGGTAATTCTTCGTCGATATCCGGTAACTCTTGATTATCTTTGACAAGAATATCAAGAATGTTTCCGCCCCAATAACCATTACTGTCAAGAGTTTTGTCATTACCGACTTTAAATGGACTCCATTTAATATCTTCATTTAGTGTAATCTTTACACGATAGTGGTTAAGCTGCAAATAATGTTCTGAATTTGGATCTAAGTTGTAAGCTAATACCTTAAATGCATACTTACCGTTCGCATCTGTTTTAACTTTCATTACTTTTCCGTTACCATCTAAGCATACTTCCCATTTGCCTTTGACAATCTTTGTACCGATTGCTTGATTGTTTTCATCTAATTCATAAACCTTAGATTCAACATCCGGATTAAATTTATATAAAACAACTTCTACATTAGGAATACCCTTTTCATCATCATTTTGCAGACCATCTTCATTAGTGTCCTTCCATACATAATTTCCTAATTCTACATATTGAGGATATACAATCAATCCTGCATCAACGTGTGTTCTCTTTGTATTTTTAGTGAAATCATATTTATTTCCGAAACTATCTACCTGATTTTCATCATCGTATAGTCTTTGACCTAATACAAAGCTTTCAGATATAGCATATCTTGGAGATTCAGTTACATCATATAGACCAAAATCACTATCTATCTTATCGTAATCGTTGTCTTTGCAATCCTTGATTGTCAAATCAGTATTTAATGGTTTTTCAATTCTAATACGGTATCTAATCGGAAGATTCTTAGGATCGGAAGAATCATTAGAATATGGTTGCGCTAAGGCATAGTTCTCTATGTTTTCGAAACGATACTCACCATTTTTATCCGTTATAGTTTCCGCAACAACCTCATAACGACCGTCTTCATCAATCGTCGGTTCTTTGATTGGTGCCAAGTTTTGATATGGTGCAATATCATTTGTCAAAAGAATACCTTGGTCATTAACTCTAATAACAGATTTTGCTTTCCATATTTCTTTATCATGAAGACCAATACTGTCTTTATAAGTATTGTCACCGATAACTAATCTTTCAAGATAAACTTTAACGCCTTGGATTGCATTTTCATTGTAACCATCTTCTTCAGTTCCTTGAAGACCGTCCCTATTTCTATCATCCCAAACTCTTCCTGAAACAAATCCTTTTTCAGACTTCACAAGTCCTATGTCATAATTTGTAAAGAATTCATTTGAGTCAACTTGATAGTATTTTGTGATTGTCTTTCCGTCCACAACAAATTCTACTTTAACACTCTTTGAATGTGGTTTTGTGATGTCATCTTCAGAAGCCACAATGATATATTCATCAGGGCTTGTTAAGTAACCATCTGATCTTAAGTTATTGTCAACATCGTCTTTACCGTTTTTGTATGATGTATAAGTATAATCATCAGGTAAAGCATCGACTTTAATCTTGTAACCAATGACATAATTTTCAAATCTTACAACTTGATCTTCATTTTCCGTTACCTCGTCATTTTCATCATATCCGATAGTGTAAATACCAGGTAATTTAGTGAATGAATAGAAGCCTGTTTCATTTGAGCTTGTTGTCATTGCCGCATTTTTGAATTCATTTTTGAAAACATCTTCTTCAAACGCAATCCACTTCTTCTCATCATTGTTGTAATAATAAGGTTCTAAAGTTAATTCTAATTCCTCAGTGTATGCTTGTTCGTTTTCATCTTGAATACCATTGCCATTCTTATCTACCCAAACATAATCTCCGATTGATCCTGTTCCCGGTTCAACTAATCCAATATCAATCGTTGAAATCAGTTTTACCTTTGTCGGATCTTTTTCATCTAATAACAATTGACCGTCTTGGATAGGATATGCCGTTTTGAAAGAAGCAACTGTGACAATCTTCTTTTCGTCAATTTCTTCATTCACACCGTCATTATCGTTATCTTGAGCCAATGGATCATTAAGATTCGGTGTTTTTGGTGATGCTTTATAATTGATACCTTTAACCGTCGTATTTTCTATCTTGAATTGGTATTCCTTATTAGGCCATAAGGATTCAAAGATATAATCACCCGAACTGTTAGTTGTTACAACTAATGGACGACCGTCCATACCAATCGCAACATCAGACTCACCTTTTTCATAAGCTTTTATTTGTACACCTGAAACAGCCGGTTCTCCGGTATCTAAAATACCATTATAGTGATTTGTTACATCAACTAAATCATTAGCATCATTCCATACGGTTCCACCATAACGACTTGGATGTCCGATACCAATATCAAGCGTTACTGCTTCACTATCATATTTCTTGAATGCTTCCTCATTTGTCAAATCTACTGCTTCAACTGTAATTGTTCCTGTTTCAAAAGTAAGATTTGTAACTTCGGCTTCATTACAATCAATATCGAATGCTGTATTTAATTTCGGTAATTTATCACCCGGATTATAAATCGTTACCTTTTTCTCTTTGACAATAGGCGTTGTCAAGGCATAGTTGTTATATTCCTGAGGTAATGTCATACGAATCTTATATTGTCCAGGTGCTAAGTTTGCAAATATGTAGTATCCGTCATTACCATAGTAATCAGATTGCGTAACTGTTGTTGCCGGACCTTTGCTTGTCCAAATACGAATACCATCTATGTCAACTTTATATTGACCTGTTGCTTCATCAATCACGAAGTATCCGCCTTTATCGTTTTCGGTATTGGCGATAACTGCTTCGCCATCAACATTACATGGATAACCGTTTTCTGTTAACAGTTCTAATTGAACGCCATTGATACCCGGATCATCATTTACGCCATCTCCATCGAAATCAGTTGTTAATTCCGATAAAATGTTTCGACTACCGTTGATGATACGTTCATATTTCGCTTCATCTTGTTTTCCATTAGCATTAGCATCATACCAGACATAATCTCCGATATATCCTCTTTGACTTGGCGCATCTGTAAAGATACCTGATTCATTTGAATCACCGATAAGGTAATTGATACCTTCTCCTGCCAATGGAGGATTTGGCGCACCGTTATAGTTGATAACTGCACTTGCCATTGTATTCCAGCCTGTATATGCCTGATATTCACTTGGTACTGTATCCACAAGAATATCACCTTTGAAGATTGGTAAGTTCAATGGTGTTTGCATACTATATTTTAATTCATATCGTCCGCCACCATAAACAACATATTTTCCCGGATCTTTCATTTTAATTAAGATTGTACGAACGCCTTTAATCAATTCTTCTGAATTTGGTGCTTTAAGGATATCTGACAATTTTACAAAATCTGTATTTAGAACACTATCAGCTGTATCAGTATTGATGTTCTCATAGAAACGGCTAATACTACGACTATTAACGTCCGGTATAATCGGTAATCCATTTTCATCGTATTTTAACTGATATGAGCCATCGGCATTCTTTTCTAATGGACCAACGTAAACATCATATTCACTTGGTTCAATCTTGTAGTATTTCATCTCTGTATCAGTTGGCTGTACTAATGAATATGCATACAATTCAATAGATGAAGGAATAAGCCAACCATTCCATTGAGAATTACGTTTTTTAGCTTTGTAGTTACCATCAGCTGCATCAAAGCTTCCTGTGATAACTTCATCACCTTTATATGGCAAGATATCAAATAATACCGGAGCCATATAGTCTGGCTGACCTGCCGTATTTAAACTCTGAATACCACTTGTAAAGGTGTAAATACCACCCTCTTGGACAGGGATTGGTTTTGTTGATTCAACGTTAGTTGAGTTCAGATCGGTAGAAGCACGTTTACGACGCTGAACAACTGTATTCGCTGCAAAGCTTACTGCACCAGAATTTAATTCCAATACTAACTCGTTGACGTCATTGTTGTTATTAACATCGTATCTATCTGCTTTAACCCCTACCATTGAAGGAACTTCATTAAAGCCGCCTTCTCCGTTATCTTCTAAGGTTGGTAAACGTCCGGCGATGAAGTTTCCTTCTTTCATCGCATAACCCTTAGCTTGCATATCTTCCGGATTTGTTGTACTTAATCCATCACTGATACTTGCAAGGAATTCAACGACAACTCTTTGTCCCGGTTGCAATTTACCACTAAATGAGAATGTAATTGTATTACGTTCATTACCACTATCAACTTTCTTTCTAGTAAAGTATGGATCGCCTTTAAGTGATAAGAGAACTTTATCATCATCTTGACGAGAAGTCGTCGTATCCGGATCTTTCAATGGGTACTTATTTCCGTCTGTATCTTGGATATATGCTGTCCATTGAAGATTTGACTGAATCTTCGTTAAGTCATTGGAATTCTTAGTTTCATAATTAGGATCCAATGGTGTTCCATCAACACCGCTATCCTTATCATAAGGAACATAACGGAAGTTCGTTGCAAGGATTGGCTCTCTGTAAGGTAGAGCCACGGTAAGCGTCGGATTACTCAAAATGTCTTCCTTTTCAGGAATAGCATTCTCATCTAAGAGTTCCTGATTAACATTGAATAATTCCAGCTTATGCTTAACTATTCTACTAATACTTAAGTCGAAAATCAATGAATCACTCCATGTGTATTTACCTGCGGTACGTTTCAAGTATTTGGTACCTGCATAGAAATCCATAACCGGAAGTTCAGAAGATACTTGATATCCACAGCGATAGCTATTTGGAGCTAATGAACCGTTTTTACTATCAGAATGTTTTGCCCAAGCTGATGTGAAGAAGTTCAAATATTGAGCATCACCTTTGTTGTCCACAAATTCAGTGAATACAGAGATTCTAATAGAATTATCTAAGATATTCTGACTAAATGGGAATTCATGAAGTCCCTCTTTAGTATATGGCAAGACTGGGTCAACATCATTGATTTCTTCCTTCTCAGGTGTTGTATCATCGGCATCAACATCCAATCTAAAGCCTTTTGGTACAGCATAATGTTCCGGATCATCTTTATGTTGAACAACCCAAATCACTTGCGATACATTAAGGGCATCCGGTATATTCAGCTCTTGATTTGTATTGATTGCTGAGCCACCCGGATTGAGTAAAGTCCATGAGCTATTAACATCATCTATAATATCTTGAGTAATATTTTGATAATTCTCTTGTGTGTTTTTACTGTTCACATAAACATATACTCTTAAATTCTTTTCTAACTCTTCTTTATACTTCGCATCATCAGGTACTTCCCATTTTCCTGTCGTTATACGATCAACTTCGAGTTTAATTCTTGGGTCAGGCGCTGCGGCTATTTGTGAAGATGGAAGCAACTTACTTCTATATGGTAAGTTAAATTGAGTTACAAATCGATTGACAGCACCTTCATTTAAGATAGATTGGTTTAAAACCATCTCTTGTGTTTCTGATAATCTGAAGACGCTATCTCTTGATGGAATTTCTCCGGTAATTGGTTCTGGTGCTAGTATACGTCTTACTCTGACTGTATTTGCTCGAACGGTCATATCCGGTTGCGTAATCTTGAATCCACCAACTGTATCATAACTATAAATTTCAGATGGTACTTTAGCTAAACTGTCACCATCGAAATCGAAATCATGACCATCATCTTTTCTAATAGGTTCGTCAGGTGAAATATTTTCAAATTCAATCGTTTTAATATCCTGCTCACTGTATGGATGTGCGTTTGGATCTACCGGTTTTAAATCTTTAATTGAAATCTTTGTACCATCTAAACCATGTAAATTCACATAGGCTTCACTGCCACCTTCTTGCCATGTTGCATCTTCACTTATAGCACCTGTTTCAGCCACACGTGTTTTCAAATGAAGAATTATTCTTTCTCCGTTTTTCAAGTGTCCCGGAACACGTTGATCAGGAAGATACATATTGCTGGCATTTGTTCCTTCCTTACCGGCCGGAACAACGATGGCTCTTACATATTGCGGTCCTTTTGGATCGTCTTCGTCAACCGGGAAGGATTTAACCTCAACATCCCAGCCATGAGTTTTCAACTCGTCTTTATTCCATTTTTCAACAACGTTACCTTCTGCATTCACCAATTCCACATAATAATCAGCGTATTTATCATCTTTGGCACTCGAAAAAGTATCATCATATCTTAATGTTTCCGGTAAATATAAAGTATAGGTAAATGTCGCATGGTTAATAGCACCTGTTTTTCTTGAATCACTGCGATAATATGGTGCATTATCTCTAGACTCGTCTTGGTCGAATAATCCATCTGCCGTTGTATTTGGAATTCTGTTTTTCACTTCTAATGAATACCAAATATTATCCGCATAATCCAATGGATTTTCAATGTCATCAGATGTTAATGATGGGTTTGCATCTATATCATCTGGACGTTTATCGTTAATTTTTGCCTCAGATATCAAGATAGCGTGTTTTCCACTCAAACGAACTGAGTTATAAACACCCGCATCAATGATGGCACCATCATCTAATGTTTGGATATCTTTTTCATCTGTAAACATATAATGACTATCGTGATTCATATCCGCATAATCTTGAGAATCTGCTGCCGTTTTCTCAAATAAGCTCGCTAAGGCAAAATCATCTTCCAATAAACTGATTTCATCATATAATCTTTGTTTTGTAGGGAAACGATAACTTTCGTCCTCAGCATTACGAACTTCTGTTTTACCTAAGTAATCACCGACATATTGCCCGTTTTGTCCATAATACCATGTTCTATCCACTTCAACATAACGAAGACTGTCTAAACGTGGGTCAACTGTAAAGCGACTATAGAAGTTATTGACTTCGTTTCTTGAAGCTAGTCTTCTTGCTAAAACTTGGTAGGGATTGCCGTTTGTCTTCTGTTCTGTTGCTAATTTATTATCCGCTGCAAATCTGAAGACATCATGGGCACTTCCTAAATATACCTGAACTGCATCCCAGTTATCTGTGTCCTCTGTTGCATTTGGTCCGTTTTTCGCATAATCATAAGCAACTGTCTTCATAGAAATCTGCATAATTTGTTCATTAAACAGTTTTGCTACTTGATCAAAGTCATTGTTCTTAGGAATGAACTTCACAATGTATTGCTTACTTGTTTGGTCAAACTCGACCTCAACCCTAAATGCGTCTTTCTCTAAATTCTGTTCTTTAAGTAGTGACGATGCATCATGTGGTCTTTGATTATTTCCCTGGGAATTTTCACTTGGATCCCATTGTTTCAACTGAATATCCCAACTTACTGCATTTGTATCTTTGTTAATACCATTAGTCGCGGTGCCATCTCGTGTTTCAGAGAATAATCTACCATCTTTATTTAATGGCATCATACCATATGGCAAGACAATCGTATAAACCGGTGCAAACATGGTACCTCTTGCCCCACTATCTTCTACATTGTAACTATAAGTTACATCAGAGCGTGGATTACCATAGTAAACTCCATATGGATATTCAGCCGCATAATAACGGTTTTCTAAATTGACATTGATATCAAATGTTTCTGTTTCGACATCAATATAGAAGTTCTTATCATCTAAAACATCTGATGTTTTAGCTGTATCTTGACGTTCATTCACATCTGCCCAATATCTCACAAACGGCTTTTTCGCAACTGCTTGGTTTCCGCTTTGTGAATAATAGCGTTTATTGCCATTATTAGCGATTTGAGTATTTTCATCAGCTAAAATTAAGCTATCAACTTCACTGGATACACGATTGTTTTGAATGTTGAAACCATTGATATACATTGTTGCCGGTGCAAACAATGAATAAGGTTGAGCATTTCCGTTCCAATAAGTACATCTGAAGTAATCATTCATACCACCAAGGTCTAAATCGAAGTGTTCGTTTGCATCAACACCGCTATAAACTTTAGATAATTGATAATCTGTATCATAAACTTGATAGTAGGCATTCTCTACTGTATCAATCGGAGCAGCATATAAACGGTCGTACCAATAGCCTTCCATCGTATCTTGATAAATCACAGAAGGAATGTCTAAGGCCATAATATAACCTTGACCTTCTTTGCGGTTATACCATTTTCTAAGAGTTGTATGGGCAGTAACTTTAATTACCCAGCATCCTTCAACTTCTTCCAACGCATAACGCTCTTCTTGTCCGTTCGGATTTCGACGTGCGTCAACGATACTGCTTGATGGTAATACAAATTGATTGCCATCTTTAATTTCGTCAGGATTTTGAAGAATTTCATACTCAATTCTACTTTCATAATCTTTAGAATTGAATTTTTTCCATTGGCTTGCATCGGTCATTTCGGTAGAATTGTGATTTCCGTGCTGTGTACCGGTTTTAATTTTACCGTCATAGAGGTAACCTTGAATGCTCAATGTACCATCGTCATTGAAATCCGGTCTTGCGCCTTTAGGGAACACATAAATAAATTCTGTACCTTTAATATCCCAATCACCATAGTTAGATGCATATAAACGTGAGGTATATTTTTCAGTAAATTCTAATGCCGGTGTATGATTATCCTCATAAATATAGGATTCATAATTCGCATCATAATAGCCTCCACTTTGGTGGTTTGCCAAACGTTTATGCGTAATATCTGTGCCACTATCATAATACTTTGCACCGGTACGACTAACCATTTCACTTGCACTGGCTATCCATGATTTTTGAAGGTGCAAATTATGTTGTGCCCATACGATATTTTGCTGTGTATCATCACTAAATACATCTCTCCAATCGCTATCGGTATCTGCTGTAACCGTTGATTTTGTCGTATTGGCTACACGTCCTGATGTCAAGTATGTATAGTAACTACGAGGTCTACTTAACTGTTTTCCGAATGTCGTTCCATTAACACTTGCACTGTTGTTAAAGATAGCATAAACCGTATCCGTTGATGGTTTATCATGCCTGTAATTTCCATTTTCATCATTTGACATTCCGATTGTCACTTTTTGTTTCGCTGAAGAATTGATGTTATCTCCAAAGAATTTATCTGTTTGATCGGAAGTTGTATATGACCAGTTACCTGTTGCTTTTCTATTTGTTGTGGCACCCGGAATATACGATACTGTACCATTTAAGAATTCTAATGGGTCAGTTCCATGGTTTAAATCACCTGTTACCCCAAATTCATGGATCAGATTGTCCATATCCATCATTTTATCCTTAACATCGTTTTGATTCATATATAATGTAGAATAACTATAGTTTGAATATTCTCCAAAACGTGGTAAGTAAGCATTTTTACCGTTGATGGCTTGATTTGTATCTGATATCCATTGAATAACCGGAAGATTATCTTCATGGGCTTGTACTTCATAAATAATTTCTAAACGACAGCCTCTATCTAAATCCATATTGATTTTACTGAAATCAAATTTATAAACAGTAAATTCAATCGTAGATTTTGTCGGATCACTAGGATTGTATGTAGGATTGTTCTTTGTATCTGTTGGCTTAGCATCTCCCTCAGCCGTATTGACGTATTGTAACTTTTGACTTCCGCCAATATCCTCAGCCTGAATTTTAGTTGATGTAATAGCGTTTTTATCATAAAGCTCATCTGTCAATTCAACTGATGTACCATCAATCGTATTATGCAAGTAAACCCTATATTTTCCTTTTTCTTCACCGTTAAAGTCTAAATATTCACTTGGAACTTTATCGTAAATAATCGGATTTAATAATGGACCATTGCCAGGTGTAGTAGAGCTGTTATAAATATTTTTAACAACCATCTTATACCAGAATGTTTCACCCGGACGATAACCCATTTTCAGATTGCTTGGGTTTTCAACATAATCTGCGAAAGCTTCTTCTTCACTGCTAAATGACTGCAATTCTACTTCCAATCTAGGTCTAATGCGATAAACGTCTTTTGTTGAAACGTTATCTCTATATACTAATGTTTCATTTAACGGTTCATCTTCATGCACATGAATAAAGGTTTCATCTACATTAATTTGCATTGTACTGTTGCCTTGATTTGCTGTATTTTCGACATCTGTTCTTTCTTCTTGATGTTCTGCATAGCCTTTGAAAATAACATTATCCATAACAACTAATGTATTTCCATCATCATTTAAGAAAGCAGGCACATCTTCATAGACAATTCTTATTTGTTCAATCTTTTCTAAGAAAGCACGTTCTGCATCGGGATCAGTCAAGGCATCACTTGCAAGCAGTGTCCAGCCTTGCGTTACACCGCCGATACTTGATGGCTGATCTAATTCAACACTACCTATCTTATAGTAAATTTTTGCCATACGGTAGTAACGTGTTACTCCATCAATTACTTCTTGGTAAACACCATCTTTACCTGCTTCACTATCTGAAACAACATACTTAACAGACGGCCTTTCTGTTAGGTGGAAATACTGTTTTCCTGTTCCTTTGCCGGTTTCCTTAATAAAGTTAATATCTAAGACTTGATTTTTCTGAGCGTGTAAAGAATAGTTTGCAATATTGCCTATCTTTAACTCTACATCTGCATAATCTGTCGCTTCCCCATTGACATAAGTAATACCAATGCTTGGTTTTTGATTATTTGTAAAGTAAGTCAACGTACTTGTTCCAATGATTCCGAATTCATTAGCCGCATCACGATTAGCATCAACTGAAGTTGTACGCGTTAATGTTGTTGTGTTAGCTGTACCGGTAATATCATTGCCATATCTTGTATTGTAACTAGATGAATTACTACGTCCAAAGATAAAGTAATTGGCATAATTGTGACGATATTGAGCTGAAGCGTAAACTTGTTCGGTTGTCACTTGTCCTTCAAAAGCCTTCTTATCATATTCATTGACCATTTCTAAGTGAACGATAACTTGATATGAGCCATTAACAGATAGATAATGATCACCTTTTGGCTTAATAACTAAATCTTTGAAATTCGTCTTGTTCTTTTCATCATCAAAATCATATATTTGACCTTCATCAAATACTTGTGCATCTTGGTCGGTAGCATCTGTGGATTTATATGCCAAAGCTTCTAAATCACTGCTGTCTAAAATCTTATAATCATCACTAACTGTTGTGTTGGCTGCATCTGTCGATTTGACAAATTCCCAACCAATAATTCTAGTACCTTTCGGTGCTGTAAAACGTAATACCGGATTTTTCAAAGGTATATCTTCATTAACAGTTCCCGGTGATGATACAGTTATTAAATGTTCAATACGATCATTTGGATATAACTTACCATTGTCAACCGGTGTCATTTTAGTTGAGCCATCGGCTTGCGCTTCAAGATATTCATCGTAAGCAAGCGTTTTTCTGTCAACAAGGTTGCCATCGGCATCTAATACTTGAATCGTTGTTCCTCTTTGTTGACTGATTTCCAATCCGGAAACACGATTGTAAATAGTTTGATCTAGGTAATTATTCTTTTCAATAATTTGAGCGGTTGTCCCGAATTGAGCAGTTGAGAATTTCAATGTACGTTCCGGGAATCTTTCGTTGCTATAATATTCGTACGCAAGTTTGCCAACTGTAGGTGTGGAAGTGTCATCGTAAACATTTTTATCGATCGCATCTTGTGTTCTGTCAACCCAGATACCTTCAAATTTCAAATCATCTTTGCCATCTAACAATTCTTTTCCGGCTGTCAGATAATTTGATAAATCTGTAATATCGTTCTTCACGACTTCATACACACCTCTAAATGAAAGAATCTTTTCAGATGTGTTGGTTCTTGTTAAAGTACCGTCTTTAAATAACGCCGTTAAATCTAATTCATAGTTATCCCCATTTAAGCTAAATTTGTCTTTAACGTTTACCGTATTCGTACCGTCATTAACTTCAAAGGCTGATATTTTAAACTTCGTTCCCTCAAATAACTCTTTTGGAATCGAAATCTTTGTTAATCTAAAATCATTTGGTAAAGGCTGAGTGAAATCAATTTTACTGATAGTTGCTTCATCGTACTTTTCGGTATCGCCCGGAGCAGTTAAATTTGTTTCGCCTTCATTTTTGAAATTCAAAGAATAATACGCAACATCAGGTTTATTACCCACATCTGTGCCATTTTCTTTATTTATTTCATAATCCCATAATTTACCTTTTTCCAAGCTTGCCAAAGTTGAACTTGCTTCCAATGGTACTTGGAAGGCTTTCATCATGGCCGGTCTAGGACTGTGCGAACTCCATACACCAGTACCTAATGCACCTTGATTGCCTCCATCATTTTTAATAAATGATTGAACACGGTTGATACCATCATACGTACCGTTAGCCTCTTGTCCATTAACAACGTTAACATTTCCGTATAGACGAATAAGCTTTTGATTGGCAGTGCCTTCAAAATAAGTATTTCTTGCCTGACCATGTGTTTCACTTGCAAAATCGCCATCACCATTGATATTTTCTAACTCTAAATCAAGTTGAGTAATATAATTGATAGCTGTCGCATCACCATGTAAGACAATATCTGTATCCCTTTTATTTTTTATCGCATCTTTCATGTTTAAATCATCATCATAGTACACATTGATGCGATAGTAGTCTATACCACCCTCAGACACGGCTTCCGCATTTTTGATAATATCGTATGTATAAACATACTCTGTACCGTCTTTTAAAGTAACCTTGAAAGTCTTCGCCACTTTTAATAAGTCTTGTTTTAATAAAATCTTTGTCGGTCTAAATCCCTGATACCCGAGTTCCGCATCAAAGCTTCCTTTTAAAGGTGGCATTGTATCTGTGAAGTATGCGTGATCGATATAAGATTCGTAGGCAGTTGTATCATAACCGCTGTGACTTCCCGGATTGGCACGTCTTATCATCGTAATGTTGTATGGACGTTCTCTACCATATAAATAGTCTACTTTTCTATTTTCCGTTGTGTATTCTGCATCGTGCGTACCATTAGAATATGACTTTCTATGATACATACTATTTTCAATACCATGTTTAGTATCTAATGAACTTCTTTCTGTCACAGAAATAGTAGATGTACTATATAAATCCGCAGCTGTATAAGGAATTAAATTATAATACCATTCCCACCAACAACTGTTATAACCACATACACGTCTTGAATACCATTGTCTGTAATGGTTTTTCAAAGACCAAGTTGATTTAGTTGTTTTAATGTCTTTACCATCGGTAGATCTTTGAGCATTTTGATTGCCCTGCCCATCAATTTCACGATCACCGATTGTTAATTTTGCGGTAGCTGTCGGACTTAATGTTCCGGTTTTATTGGCACGGCCGACAAATTCAAACATATGCTGATCGGCCATATCTGTCGTATCTTCTACCCAGTTTCCGAAATCCGGCATAGCAGCGTGCGTCCCGTCGAAACTATCGCTTTGATTTATCTTTACTGTAATAATAGCGTGCGTTATCGCCTTATCCAAATCCATTTTCTCATTAGGTTGGCGATAATATGGATTTGTGTCATCAACATCTTTAGTACCTGGAAGGCGCTTGACAAGGAGATGATGATCAAGATCCTGAAAGAGCCGAAGAATGCTATTTTAAAGCAGTACCAGAAGCTTCTTGAGCTGGACGAGGTGAAGCTGGAGTTTGACGAGGGCGCTCTGGAGGCGATTGCGGAAAAGGCCATGAAGAAGGATATCGGGGCCAGAGCGCTTCGGGCGATCATCGAGGAGTTCATGCTGGATATCATGTATGAGATC
>CAJUOR010000049.1 GCA_910588165.1 uncultured Thomasclavelia sp. | reverse complement strand
TTCTACTGCTTTTTTAACTATCACTATATTTTAATGCTGGATACCAAAGTCAGGTATTATACTACGTTAAGATTAAATTTAAAAGAGCTTTCATTAAATTTTTATAAATTAAAAAGGTGATGATTACTCATCACCAAAGCAAATACCCATTGCCTTTGCAGCACGAACTAATTCGCCATTAGGGTCAACGTGTTTTTGTTTACCGATTTTTGCAGCACCGATAACTTCTTCTAATGAAACATAAGACATACTTTCACCTTTTAAAGTTGCCATGTTGCCAAATAATCCTTGATCGATCATTTCACACGCCTGAACACCGAAACGGATAGACAAGATACGATCATAAGGAGTAATATCTCCACCACGAATAATATGTCCTGGGTTAACAGAACGAACTTCATGGTTAGGGATAGCTTTTTCTAAATCATCAGCCACTTTAGCAGCTAAGCCGGAATAGCGGATTGGATCTGGTGAGTCTTCAACGATTTTACCAATTACCTTAGTTCCGTCAGCATATTTTGCACCTTCCGCTACTGCAACAACAGTATATGGATATCCTTGTTCGTCACGTTCGGCAACTTTCTTTGCAATATTTTCAATTGTGAATGGAATTTCAGGAACTAAGACAACAGAAGCATTACCTGCCATACCGGCATATAAAGCAATCCAACCGGCATCTCTACCCATTAATTCACAACAAATAACACGATGATGTGATTTTGCAGTTGTATTTAAACGATCGATAAATTCTGTACCTACACTAAATGCAGATGTAAAACCGTATGTAACATCTGTAGCAGATAAATCGTTATCCATTGTTTTAGGTACACCGATAACGTTAACGCCTTTTCTTGAGAAATCACGAGCACTTGTCAATGTACCGTCGCCACCTAAAACAACTAATACATCAACACCGGCTTTCTTTAAGTTTTCAACACCGACATCAGAAACATCTTTTTTAACTTTAACGCCATTTTCTTCTACTAAGTAATCGAATAAGTTATCTTTGTTAGAACTATAAAGAATTGTTCCCCCTTCTTTATAAATGTCTTCAACTTTATCAAGTGTCAATTCAACATAATTGTTATTGTAAAGACCACGATAACCAAACACATACCCAATAACTTCCCAGCCATATTTTAAAATAGCTGTTTTCGTAATCGCACGAATGACTGCGTTCAATCCCGGACAATCTCCCCCACCGGTCAGCAAAGCAATCCTTTTAACTTTGTTTTCCATTATTTATCCCTCCATGCAAATTTTTTAACAAGTTCATTATACTGAAATTTTTATAGATTTCAATATTTTTTTAATGATTTCATCAATCGATATAGCTTAGCAACAGGCAAGCCCACAATATTGCTGTAATCACCATCTATTTTTTCAACAAATCTAACAGCATAGCCTTGAATCGCATAAGCTCCGGCTTTACCTTGCCATTCATCTAAGTCCAGATATTCTTCAATATCATAATCACTTAAATCAAAGAATTTAACCAAGCTTGTTTCTGTAAAGGTATATTTTTCGCTTCCCCATAACACACAAACACCTGTTTTGACAGAATGCCATCTACCTGACATTCTATGTAAAATATCATTGGCTTCTTGTCGTGAATGGGCTTTGCCAATCACTAATTCATCAATATAAACAATCGTATCAGCACCCACTACGACATCATCGGGGTGCTTTTTTGCAATCGGCAAGGCTTTTTGATAAGCCAGTTCTTGCATTCTTTCATCAAGTGTAAGACTTTCATCCATAATTTCCTCGATATCAGAAGGTTCTACTATAAAATCAATACCACATAAGCTTAGCAGCTCGCTTCTTCTAGGAGAGCGGCTAGCTAAGATAATGGGTTTATTCATTAGGTTGTTCTTCCTTTTTAGCTTCTTCAGATTTAGTAACGACTTTTTTCTCAGGACGAGGTAACAAAGCCTTTCTTGATACGTTGACACGTCCTTTTTCATCAATCTCTGTAACTTTAACACGAACAATATCACCAAGCTTTAAAACACTAGCCGGATTTTCGATACGTTCATGAGCGATTTTAGAAACATGTAACAAGCCTTCTGTACCTTCAAACAATTCAACGAAAGCTCCGTACTTTTCAACACGTGTTACTTTTGCATCATAGATTTCGCCTACCTGTGCTTTACGCACGATTTTTTCAATTAAAGCGACAGCTTTCATAATAGAATCTTTGTTTGAATGATAAATAACGACTCGACCGTCTTGCTCAATATCAATCTTGACATCATCTGATTTTTCAATGATTTCATTGATTGACTTACCACCAGGTCCAATAACATCACGGATTTGTTCTGGATCAATCTTCATTTGATAAATCTTAGGTGCATATTCAGAAACTTCTAAACGAGGTTCTTTGATTGCCCCTAACATTACTTCCATAATCTGAGCACGACCGACTTTAGCCTGAGCCAATGCTTCTTCTAAAATTTCTTTTGTAATACCATCAATTTTAATGTCCATTTGTAAAGCACAAATGCCTTTAACAGTTCCGGCAACTTTAAAATCCATATCTCCTAAATGGTCTTCCATACCTTGAATATCTGTTAAGATTGTATAATCTTCACCTTTTTTCACCAAGCCCATCGCAATTCCGGCAACCGGTGATGAAATAGGAACACCTGCCCCCATTAAAGCCATACTTGATGCGCAAATAGATGCTTGAGAAGATGAACCATTAGATTCTAATACTTCCGAAACAACACGGATAGTGTATGGGAAAGCTTCTTCACTAGGAATAACTTGCGCTAATGCTCTTTCCCCTAATGCCCCATGCCCGATTTCACGACGACCGGGTGCACCCATACGACCTGTTTCACCTACAGAGTATGGTGGGAAATTGTAGTGATGCATGAAACGTTTTTGATCTTCTAAGCCTAAGCCATCAATTTTTTGATGTTCTCCGACTGCCCCCAAAGTACATACAGAAAGCACCTGAGTTTCTCCACGTGTAAATAAAGCTGAGCCATGAACACGAGGAAGTAAATCTACTTGAGCATCTAACGGACGAATCTCATCTATTTTACGTCCATCAGGTCGAACTTTATCTTCTGTAATTAAACGACGTACTTCATCTTTTTCTAAATCATGTAATACGATATTGACTTGTTTTAAAGTATGTTTCTTTTCAGCTTCATCAGCATACGCTTTAGCTTCGTACACTGCCATAATTTCTGCCATTAAGTCATCAATTGCACCGTATCTTTCCAATTTACCCGGAATAGAAACAGCTTGGATCATTCTATCTTTCGCTAAAGCTGTTACCTCATTCACAATCGCTTCATCTAATGTGAATAGTGGGATATCTTGTTTTTCTTTACCGCAAGCAGCGACGATTTTTTCTTCAAAAGCGATTAACTCTTTGATTTTTTCATGACCAAACATCAATGCCTCTAACATCAATTCTTCGCTCACTTCTTTAGCATCTGCTTCAACCATGTTGATAGCATCTTTTGTCCCTGCTACCTCTAAGTTGATTTCACTTCTTTCCATAATTTCAGGACCGGCATTGATAACAAATTCACCATCAACACGTCCAACCACAACACCTGCAATCGGTCCATTGAATGGAATATCCGAAATACATAAAGCTAAGCTTGCCCCTAACATAGCTGCCATTTCAGGACTAGCTTGTTGATCAACGGATAAAACTGTATTGACAACCTGTACTTCATTTCTAAAACCATCAGCAAACAATGGGCGAATCGGTCTATCAATCATACGGGCTGTCAATGTCCCGTGTTCACTAGGACGTCCTTCTCTTTTTAAGAAACCGCCCGGAATCTTACCAACTGAATATAATTTTTCCTCATACGTTACTGTCAAAGGAAAGAAATCAACATCTTTTGGTTCCTTACCACTAACAGCAGTAGATAAGATGACTGTATCATCATAACGCACCAAAACAGCTCCATTGGCTTGTTTGGCTAACTCACCTGTTTCAACTTGCAGCGTCTTGCCACAAAAGTTTGTACTAAATACTTGTTTAGTCATTTCTTATTTCACCTCATTTTTTAACATTCTACATTCTACCACAAAACATGGTTAAATTGCAAAATAAATCGGTTATTTCTTAACTTTTTTTCTAAATCTAAAAAGCTATTCTTCTAAATATGAAGAATAGCTGTCGCAATCGCAAAATATAATAATAACGATAATGCATCAACGATTGTTGTAATAAACGGTGAAGCCATGATTGCCGGATCAAAACCGACTTTTTTGGCAAGAATCGGTAAAGTACACCCCACAAACTTAGCAATGACAACTGTCAAAGTTAACGTGATACAAACCACTAAAGCCACTTCGGTACTCACCCTATCCACAAGCATAATCTTAATAAAATTAGCTACGCCTAAAACAATACCGACCAAAACAGAAACACGAAGCTCCTTCCAAATAATTTTAGGTGTATCGCTAAATTCAATCTCTCCTAAAGAAATTCCACGAATGACCGAAACAGAAGCTTGAGAGCCGGAATTACCGCCGGAATCCATCAACATCGGAATGAAAGCTGTCAAAACCGCACATGTCGCCAATGACTCTTCAAAGCCTTGAATGATTTTGCCGGTAAATGTTGCGGAAATCATCAACAATAACAGCCAAGGAATACGATTTTTAAACGTTTCTAACACCGATGTTTTCATATAAGGCTTTTCAGAAGGCGAAATCGCCGCCATGATTTCCATATCTTCGGTCGTTTCCTCTTGCATAATGTCCACAACATCATCGACTGTAATAATCCCGACCAAACGATCTTCATTATCGACAACCGGCACTACCGTTAAGTCATACTTAGAGAAAGTTAAGGCAACTTGTTCCTGATCTTCCAACGTGCCTATTTTAATCGGATTATCTTTCATAATCTCTGAAATCAAAATACCCGATTCGTGTAATAAAAGCTGACGGCTGGAAACAATTCCCAATAAGTGTCGCTGTTCGTCAACTACATAACAAGTATTGATCGTTTCTTTATCAATCCCAATCTGACGAATACGTCTGATGGCCTCTCTTACAGTCATGTCAGGACGTAAATCCACAAATTCAACTGTCATTTCGCTTCCTGCTGAATCCTCAGGATATTTTAATAAATGGTTAATCGCTTTGCGTGTTTCAGCATTAGCGTTTTTCAATATTTTTTTAACAATATTTGCCGGCATTTCTTCCAATAAATCAACAGCATCATCTGTGAATAATTCATCGACGATATAGCCTATTTCCGTTTCAGTCAAAGACATAATTAACATCTGTTCAATTTCGATAGACAAATAGGCAAAAACATCAGCAGCAATATTTTTAGGCAATAAGCGGAAAAACACAACGCTTTCCTCTTTACTTAACTCCTCAAATAATTCCGCAATATCAACAACATTCTCGTCTTCTAATAATAAGCGAATACTGGCAAAATCCTTTAGTTCTAAAAGCTCTTTAATTTTTTCTTCAAGCATCATTTATCCTCCTTAGGTTTTAGGTTATGTTTACTACTCGGCCAATCATCAGGATTCGCTTCAATATTGACTATTTGACGCAACATAACCACCACCTTTCAAAAGACAAATATCGGTATTATTATAGCTCTTTTTTGTGAAAATTTCTATCAAAACAAAAAAGTTTTAATTTTTTCTTAAAAAAAGAAGGATACAGTAACTTATATCCTTCTTAAAATCATTATTTAATTTCTTCTAAAGTTTTAGCAATCGCTTCTTTTAAAATCGTTAACCCTTTGGTTAAATCTTCATCGCTGATTGTTAAGGCAGGCATCGTTTTTAAAACACTGTCTTTACGCCCCGCACATTCAATCACTAACTTGTGATCGAAGCAATATTTTTGAACTTTACTTGTAAATTGTGGATCAGGCAAATCAGAGAAATCAATTCCCCACATCAAGCCTAAACCACGTACAGCTAAACGACTGTCCAAAGGCAAGATTTCTTCTTCTAAGAATTTCTTTTCTAATTCTCCTTTTCTTGTTGTTTCAGCTTCCACCTTATTTTCTAACATGAATTCTAAAGCAGCTTTAGCTGCTATAAAGGCAATCTGATTACCTCTGAATGTACCGTTATGTTCACCCGGTTTGAAGACATCTAATTCAGGTTTTAAGAAAGTCAATGCCAACGGGAATCCATAACCGCCAATTGATTTAGACATCACAAAAATATCCGGCATAATATCGGCACGTTCAAACGAGAAGAATGTTCCGGTACGGGCACACCCTACCTGAATATCATCTACTATCATTAAAATATCATTTTTAGTACAGAATTCTCTTAGTGCTTGTAACCATTCTACTTCAAACACATGGATACCGCCTTCAGCTTGAACTGTTTCTAAAATAATCGCAGCCGGTTTTTCATAACCTGAATGATCATCGTCTAGTAACGTTTGCATATAGGCAATTGTATCTAAATCTTTAAACATATAAGGTGCCGGCATATGCTTGACATCATTTAAGGCAACACCCCCACCTTGACGAGCTCCTTTATCAGTGGTTAAAGCTAAAGAACCTAAAGTCATGCCATGGAATGCACCCATGAAAGCCCAAACTTGTGGACGACCTTTAACCTTACGTGCTAACTTTAATGCTGTTTCAACCGCATTTGTTCCAGTAGGTCCGGGAAACAAAATTTTATAATCCATATTTCTTGGCTTTAAAATGGTGTTTTCCATATAATCGATAAATTCTCTTTTGGCTACTGTGTACATATCTAAGGAATGAATAATCCCATCATTTGCTATATATTCTAAAACCTTTTCCTTGATATATGGGTTGTTATGACCATAATTAAGTGCCCCTGCCCCGTTAAAGAAATCTAAATATTTCTCATCGTTTTCATCATAAAAATAACTGCCTACCGCTTTTTTAAATACAGTTGGAAAACGACGGCAATAAGACCTCACTTCTGATTCATAGGTTTCAAATACTTTTGTATCCATATAACAACCATCCCTTCTTTTATTGAGTTGTATCATTTCATACTGACATGCTCTATTATAAACTGATGAATCTTTTTAGTCAATAGATGTACTCAGTTGTCTAAATTTAATTTTTAACTAAAAAAACTGCCATTCTATAAGAATGACAGAATTAAAATTAACCTCTTAAGCCTAATTTAGCGATTAATTCACGGTAAGCTTCTAAATCGTTTTCACGTAAGTATTTTAATAAGTTACGACGATGCCCGATTTTCTTTAATAAACCACGACGTGAATGATGGTCTTTTTTATGAACTTTGAAGTGTTCATTTAATTCATTGATGTCTGCTGTTAATAAAGCGATTTGTACTTGTGCAGAACCTGTATCATGTTCGCTTACACCGAATTCTTTAATAATTTGTTCTTTTCTTTCTTTAGTTAACATTTTCATTTCCTCCTAATCTTTTACACGGCCGTTTCCAAGAAACAGGACGGAGATTCCTCAATCCTAGCGACGGCTGCCTATAAACATTACCATATTTAAGGGAGTTTGTCAATGAGATATTAGGTTTTATTTCTTGAAATCAATAAACCTGCCAAAATCAAAATAATCCCACCTAATTGATAGAAATCCAATGGTTCATGTAAAAAAAGCAATGCGCCGATATAGGTAAAAATCGGGTTTAAATTCATATAAAAGCTTACCTTAGACATACTCATTTTCTCACTTGCCTCAAAGTAAATCCATTGAATAAAGGCAAAGCCTAATACCGATATACCTAAAAACAAAAGCCATTGTCCCATATTAAAGTCAAGAAAACCTAAACTTCCCTGATAAACATTAACACCAAGTAACATAAAGCTTCCCAAAAGCAAGGCATAAAAAGTTTTAACGATAGGAGTGATGATAATCTTTTGAGCGTAGAGAAATGAGCCGGCATAACACAATATTGAAGCCGCCAAAAGCCAATGCCCTCGGTTTAATTGTGAAAGTTGAAAATGCAAGGCACAATAAACCCCTAACAGTGTTAAAACTATTCCTATGACATTTTCAAACGATGGTCTTTGATGATAGAACACGAATAGCAGCCCACTCACAAACACCGGACTTAAAGCATTAAACAAGGCCGTTGTTGTTCCCTCAAGTATACGCATACCGATAAAGGAAAGGGAAAAGTTTAAGGCAACATTAAATAAACCTAAGATAATTAAAGGAATGATTTGCTCTTTTTCTATAGATAAAGATTGTTTTTTTAATTTTGCGATACCAAAAGCAACACCGGCCGAAAACAGCACACGCCAAAAAGCCATTAAAAAAGGTGAAACTTGATTTAATAACGCTTTAACTAAAACGACATTACTTCCCCAAATTAAACTAGCCACAATACATAACCATTTCATTGACATCACCTTCATGCATTATGGACAAATCACAAATAAAAATGCAAAGTGCTAAGACTTTGCATCTATCAAATCATCATTTACTTAATTTTCTTGTCTAAAATAATTTCTAATTTCTTTTTCATCTTGAATCAGCTGTTCTTTTAAAACTTGAAAAGAGGCAAAGGGTTGCTCTTTGCGCGTAAAGCAATAGAAATATATATCTATGGTTTCATCATAAATTTCTTGTTTAAAGTCAAAAATATAAACTTCTATCGACGGACGCTTTAAATCATTAAAGGTTGGATTTAAACCGATATTACACATCCCCTCATACATTTGATGATGTAATTTAACTCTAACCCCATATACGCCAAACCTAGGCAAATAATAAGCACCGTAAGCTATGTTGGCTGTCGGAAAACCTAATAAACGTCCTCTTTGTTTGCCCGCAATTACTTTACCTTGGACATGATAAGGTCGAGTTAAAAGGTGATTAGCTTTTTGAACATCTCCGTTTTGTAATAGTTGAATGATGTAGGTGGAACTGATTTTCTGATTAGCTTCTGCTACCTGATCGATAATTGATACATTAAAATACTGACTGTACTGCTTTAAAAACTTGCCATCACCTTTCCCAAAACGTCCGAAAAAGAAATCAAAGCCACAGACCACTTCCTTAACGTGCATATCAATCATAAATTTTTGGACAAAATCTTCCGGTAACATATTGGCAGTTTCCTGATTAAAATCTAAAATTAAAAAGTAATCAATCCCTAAATCTTCAAGGATTTTCGCTCTATCATTTAAACTTGTTAAGTATTTTTCTTCCTTCATTTTGCCTAAAGTAACCAACGGATTAGGATTAAACGATAAAACAGCAGAAGCATAATTTTTTTCTTGGGCCAAACGTCTAGCTTCCAAAATCAAAGCCTGATGTCCTAAATGAATGCCATCAAAATAGCCCGTAGCTAAAGCTAAAGGTCTTTCAATATGTGGTAATACATGATTTACCCCGATTGCAATAACTTCCATTACCATAACCCCCTAACGCTTTTAAGATACCCTTTACCATCTGGTTCATAAACCGCTAATAAATGCCCTTGCTGATTATATACAGCGACCTGACAATCGCAAGCATTTTTGATTTTCTTACCATGATAAACGATATTTTCATCTTCTATAACTAAACTTGGCATATCTTTTAGAGCTTTGTCAATGCCGATAAATTCGCTTCGTCCTTCCTTGACTTCTTCTAAGGTCAAGGATTCTTCTAACTTAAAACATCCTGACTGCAAGCGCACTAAATCGCTCATCATTCCCGGATAGCCTAATTTTTTTGCAATATCCACACACAAAGAACGAATATAAGTTCCCTTTGAGCAACAGACTTCAAAGACGATTTTCTGCTTTTCGTGGCTAATTAAATCAATCTTGGAAATATGGATTGGTCGTGCTTCAATTTCGACTTCCTCATTGTTTCTGGCATAATCGTAAAGCTTCTTGCCATTTTTTTTGATTGCCGAGTAAATGGGAGGCACCTGCATACTGTCACCTAAAAAGGACTTTAAAACAGCCTTGATTTCTTGCTCATTCAAATCATCTAAATAAGGCTTTTCTTTTAACACTTCGCCTTCACTATCATAAGTTGTAGTCGCTTTTTCCTAAAGTTAGTGTTGCTTGGTAAACTTTGGTATCTGCACTTAAAAACTGCAATAATTTCGTGGCTTTACCTACACCTAGAACTAAAACACCTGTCGCTAAAGGATCCAAAGTACCCGCATGCCCTACTTTTTTGGTCTTTAAAATTTTTCTTAATTGTCCCACAACATCGTGGCTTGTCATATTTTTAGGTTTATTGATAATGATTATGCCGTCCATTTCATTTACTCTCCCCTTTAATCTTTGTATAGTTTACCATATTTGACTCATGAAATCTACTTGTATCTAACATAAAAAAAGTGTAAAATGGGTTTGGTGATAAAACATGACAATGAAAAAAGTTTTAGGTTGTATCCGTAAGGCTGACAACGATTTCGACATGATTCAAAACGGAGATAAAATTTGTGTAGGTGTTTCAGGAGGTAAAGACTCCGTTCTTTTACTGTATGCCTTATCTATTTATCAGAAGTTTGCCGACGTTTCTTTTGAAGTTATTGGCGTTCATATTGAAATGGGATTTGGCAATATGGATTTTAGTGAGATGGACGCCTTTATGCAAGCTAAAGGAATTACCTGCTATCATGAACCAAGCGACATTTATGAGATTTTAAAACTCAACCCTAACAAAGAAGGTAAAATTCAATGCTCACTATGTTCAAAGTTCAAAAAAGCAGCGGTAATCGAAGCCTCTAAAAAGTATAACTGTACGAAAGTCGCTTTCGCCCATCATAGCGACGATGCTGTCGAAACACTCTTCCTGAATATGATTTACGGTGGTAAAATCAATACTTTTGCCCCTAAAATGTATATGGATAGAACTGATACCCATTTCATTCGCCCTTTGATTTACGCTTATGAAGCAGACATCACAAAAGCTTGCAAAGAGGCTAGTATCCCTGTGGTGCATTCGACTTGTCCGGTTGACAAAAAGACTGAGCGAGAAACCATGAAACAGCTTTTAAGCCAAGTTTATCATCGTTATCCTCAGGCTAAAAACAATTTTCAAGGTATGTTGTCAAATCAAGAACAGCTTGCCCTATGGAAAAAAACACCAAGAAAGAAGGAAAAATAATGGAAATCAAATTTGATCAAGCATTTGTTTACCAAACAATTAAAGAAATTATGGCTATTGACAGTCCTAGTGGTTTTACTAAAAATGCTGTCGCTTATGTAGAAAAAGTAGCTAAGCAATTTAACTTGCCATTCACTTGGACAAGAAAAGGCAATGGTATTATTTTTATGGAAGGAAAAGATCCATCAAAAACTGTCGGCGTTTGTGCCCATGTCGATACTTTAGGCTTGATGGTTCGTTCAATTAAAGCTAACGGTCATTTAGCGATTACAAAGGTCGGCGGTCCAATCATGCCAACTTTAGATAGTGAAATTTGTAAGGTTTATACAAGAGATGGTCGCATTTATGACGGCACAATTTTCTCAACTAGTCCTGCTGCTCACGTTTATCCCGATGCAACAAGTAAAGCTCGTAACGACGAAAACATGGAAGTCATCTTAGATGAAAAAGTTAAAACTAAAAAAGATGTGGAAGCTTTAGGTATTCAAGCCGGTGATTATATTTGCTATACATCTAAAACCATTATTACTGAAAACGGCTTTATCAAATCCCGCTTCTTAGATGATAAGTTGAGTGTAGCTATCATTTTAGGTGTCATTCAATATATGGTTGAGCATAACATTACACCTACGTATAATGTTAAGTTTATGATGTCTACGTTTGAAGAAGTAGGACACGGTATGTCTTATATCCCTAGTGATATTGAAGAATTATTATGTATTGATATGGGTTGCATCGGTTTAGATTTGAATTGTACAGAATATGATGTTTCTATTTGTGCTAAAGATTCAAGCGGACCTTACAACTACGATATGACAACTAAGTTAATCAACCTAGCTAAAGATAATAGCCTCAACTACGCTGTTGATATTTATCCAATGTATGGATCTGATGCCTCTGCTTCTTTACGTGCCGGACACGATATTCGTGCCGCTTTAATCGGATCCGGCGTCTTTGCAAGCCATGGCTATGAAAGAACCCACTATGAAGCAGTTGACAGCAGTATGAAGTTATTATACTTGTACTTAACAAATCAATAGAAAAATAAAAAAAGTTATCATTGGAACTCTTTCCATTGATAACTTTTATTTTGCTTATTTTTCCAAAACAACTTTTGCATGGTTGACAAATCATAGCATTTATTAACTAAGCCATTATCTATTCTTCTTATACAATATTCACAATACACACACTGACCTTAAAACTAATTTGCGCCTATGTTCTTTTTTCACGCTTTACGTCCTTTTCCCTCATATAAGCTAATTTTACGGTTCAAGATATCCAATGATGTTTGAATTTCCTGCATTCGCATTTCTAACTTTTTTCTTTCCTCAAGCAATAAATCACATCTTTCTTGAATTGTACTGTCGCCCTCACTATACAATTTAAAATAAACTTGTAACGACTCGATGGATAGTCCCGCACTTCGCATACATTTAATAAATTCTATACGGTTTAAATTTTCTTGAGAATAATCGCGTACCCCACTTTTATTTCTAGGCACCTGAACGATTAAGCCAATCCTTTCATAATATCTTAATGTATCAGCTGATATATTATATTTCTGACTTACTTCCGCAATTTTCATCATAATCCCCCTTTACTATAAGCATACAACTTAGAGTTAACTTCAAGTCAAGTCTTTTTAAACTGAAATTTCATCTCAATTCTTTTTAGCTAACCTTTTGTTTAACAATAACGGTGATTTTAAGATTTAAAATGATCTTAACATCACCGCTCTAAACTACTCTTAAGTTATATTTTATTAAATGATGCTATTGAAGTTATCAATAACTTTTAGATATGATTACTGTCAATATCAATCCCAAATTCTTTAGGTAAAAATCTAGGACAGACATTATCAGAAGAAGTAACGACGCTTGCCGCTAATTTGGTACCAATCTGGCAAGCCTCTTCTAAAGTTTTACCATAAGTTAAGCCTATGCACAAACCGGCACAAAAAGCATCTCCGGCACCGGTCGTATCTTTAACGCGAACCTTTTTAGCAGGGCAAATACCGGCATGACCTTGACTATCCGCATAAACACTGCCCTTGCCCCCCATAGTAACGACCATGGATTTCATTTTACTAGTCACAACTTTTTCTTTAATTATCTCAACTAATTCCTTAGGTTGTTTTTTTGAATAATCCTCCACAAAAAATTGTCCGGCTTCAATCTCATTGCATACTAAACAATCAAATTGCTTCAAGAAATCTCTTTTCTCAACGGCAATTGCCATATTTGAAATAACCGCAAAAATTTTCTTATCATATTTTTTAGCGAATTCAAAAACCTTTTTAACTGTTTCACGATCAATGTCTGCCTCTAGCACAATCGCATCACAATCTTTGAAAATCTCATCGCCTTTTTCCTCTAGCAAATCCAAAATAGGCAACAAGTTTGGTCTTTGGGAAATAGAACCCGCTAAATCGCCTTTTTCATCAAAAACAGCTAACCAAGTTCCCATACCTGACGGGATTTTTTGAATATAGTCCGTATTCACTTTATGATTTTCTAATTTTCTTACAACATCTTCGCCTAAAGCCGAATCATCTACAATTGATACAAATGTCGGTCTTAATTCCACATTGGCAATATCTTCCGCTACGTTTCTGCAAACACCGCCATGTATGTATTTCATAAATCCCGAATTTCTGCCATCGGGTATGTATTTATCATACGGAAACCCCTTAATATCAACAAAGACTGAACCAATCACCACAATTCCCATATCTTCCCCTTCTTTCAGCATCTCCATTATAACCAAAAATTCGACAATTGTACATCACTCTTTATGAAGAATTTACAAAAATATAAAGGCAATACTGTTTGGTTAACACAAAAATATATCTTATGAAATATATAATAGCTTAAGTTTCCAACTAGATAACATCCTTTTCATATTACCGATATTCTTCGCAAAATTTAACAATTAAAAAGAATATCTTTTTAACTTTTCTCATTTATATCTATGAGGACATCACAACTGTGTTTATTTAAAAAAATGAAACATGATAAGATTTTATAAAAGGAGAGACATTTATGTTTGAAGACCCTGAGGCTTTGTCACTACAATTAGCCCTTATCGTTATTTTAACATTAGTTAACGCC
>CAJUOR010000048.1 GCA_910588165.1 uncultured Thomasclavelia sp. | reverse complement strand
ATGGGTGATTGATGATGGCGTTGATGTGTTTGGATTTTTGTCTTGGTCCGCTTTCGATTTTGTTTCATTAGGAACAGGTGAATTTAAAAAGAGATATGGATTTATTTACGTTGATTGTGATGAAAAAGGAAATGGCAGTTTAAAGCGCTATAAAAAAAGATCGTTTGATTGGTACAAACGAGTCATTGCATCCAATGGTAAGAATTTAGAATAAAAAAAAGAATCTAGTTATAAAGTGAATCATGATACTTTATTTCTAGATTTTTTGTCTTGTTGTAGCAAGAAATGTGATATGTGTTTTTCAAGGTAAATCCATCTATAAAATGACATTTTCCAGGAGGAGTTAACACGTAAATTGATATTTTTCTAAGAAAATGTGCATCTAATCAAAAGATTCGAAAAATTAACGTCTTTTGTGTTAGTTTAAGAAAGTTCAAAAAGTGATAGAGCTTTCAAAAATGCTATGTTATAATGAACATATAAAAAGAAAGATGAGGTGTAAATATGAACAAATTGAAACAAGCTTCACTTGATCGGATTGATGAAATTGTTGCTAAGCACAAGGATAAAAAAGGTCCTATCAAGTTAATGCTACATGACATTCAAAGCGAAATGGGCTATATTCCATTTGAAGCGATGTACAAAATTGCCGAGGCTACTAATGAGCCGGTGTCAAAAGTTTACGGTGTCGTGACTTTCTATTCACAATTCACAACAAAACCAAAGGGCAAACATATTATCAGTGTTTGCTTAGGAACTGCGTGTTACGTTAATGGCTCGCAGACAATTTTAGATTTATTAATTGAAATGACAGGGGCACCGGTCAATGGAACAAGCGAAAATGGTTTGTTTTCAATTGATGCCACAAGATGCGTTGGTGCCTGTGGGTTAGCACCTGTTGTTAGCGTTGATGGAGTTGTGTTTGGTGCTAATAAACAATTAGATGAATTGAAATGTTTAGTGCTTGAGTATATGAAGGAAGATAGTAATGAAGTTATCGCAAATTAAACAGACTTTGAGATTGGATTGTGTGTATGAATGCCAAGAAGATTGCGATTTTCTCCATGTTTTCGCCAGTGATTTGATGAGTGATGCGCTAGCGATGATTGATGATGGTGAAACCACATTGTTTTTGACAGGCTTAGTGAATATGCAGTCTTTACGAACAGCAGAGATGTTAGATATTCATACGATTGTCTTTGTCCGCCATAAAACGCCTGATGAGGCGATGATTGAAACAGCTAAAGAGTTAGATTTAAATCTTTATGTAACGTCAATGACCATGTATGAAGCCTGTGGCTTGCTGTATAAAGGTGGGATGAAGCCATGAAAAAAGTTTATCATGTCGCTAAAGATGATTACGATGGGGCAGGGTTAATCTCAAGTCAGATTAAAAAAATCTTGAAACAGTTAGGCTTAAATACACAATTATTAAGAAATATCGCCATTGCCTGCTATGAAGCGGAAATCAATCTCATTATTCATTCTGATGGTGGCGATGTTACCTTTGAGATAGACGATGATGGTAAGGTCACATTATCCTTTGATGATGTCGGACCGGGAATCCCTGATTTAGACTTAGCCTTAAAACCCGGTTGGTCTACAGCTTCCAGTAAAGCGCGCGACTTTGGCTTTGGAGCCGGTATGGGATTAGTGAATATGAAAAGAGTAGCTTCGACATTTGATATTACATCAAGTCCGAGCGGTACGCATCTTGTGATGCAATTCTATGAATAAGACTTTAATAGGGTATCATTTAGAATCCTGTGAACAGTGTTTAAAATGTATTCGCGCCTGCCCGACTGATGCAATGTATCGTCATCATGAACGCATTGAGATAGATTTAAACAAATGCATCTATTGTGGAAAGTGTATGGAAGTGTGTGAGCGACATGGTTTGAAAATTGAAAACTCTCACATGAGTACAACCTTATCCAACTACGATTATACAGTAGCTCTATTGCCCGGTAGCTTCTTTGCCGATTTTACAAGTGAAAAAGAAGCCGGACGTATGATGAATGCGATTAAGAATCTCGGCTTTGATGAAGTGCTTGATTATAGCGATGTTGAAGGGGCGATTTATTTAGAAACCATTCAGATAGCAGAAAAGTCGCAAAACTTAAAAATCGCTTCGTTTTGTCCTTGTGTCAATACGTTAATTCAAAAACATTTTCCGATGCTTGTCGAAAAGTTAGTACCTTTAGATTATCCGGTTGAAGTGGCGGCAAGACAAGTACGTCAAAGATTAGAAGGTCGATATGAAAAGATAGGTATTTATTCTATCTGCGATTGTGTCGCTAAACAGCTTTTAGCAAAAGAACCATATGGCATGGACTCGGCGATTGACCATGTCATGAGCTTATCGCATATTTTCCCTAAGGCTAATCGGGCTAAAAATGAGCAGTCTTTGCCTAATCATCTATGCCGTGAAGGTATTTCAAGTGTTGTCAGTGACTTTTATCACTATTATCAAGGCGAGCGGCCTTTACTTAGCGTAAGTGGTCTAGATAGCTGTATGAAGGCTTTGGAACTAGCTGAATTCGGTCATTTAGATGAGATTGGCTTGTTAGGACTATTCGCTTGTCAAGGTGGCTGTATCGGTGGACGCTATTTATGGTCAAATCCATTATGCGGACGTATTCATATGGATAAGCTTTCTGCTACTTTGCAAAATGAGGTGGCTAAGTTAGATGATAAGCAAATGGCAAGATTGATTGACTTGACAGAGTATCAGAAAGATAATTTGAATTTTAAAGAAAGAATGCAACGCTTTAAGCGTATCAACAAAATATTAGAAACATTACCGCAATATGATTGTGGGGCTTGCGGTTATCCTAACTGTAAAGCATTGGCAGAAGCCATTGACAACGGTAAAATCAGTGATGATGCTTGCCGTGTCAAGAAAGAAGGAGGCCATTAACCATGCCTTTAAATCAAATAGAAGGAATTACTAAAATCAACAGTGTGCCATTAAAAGAACCTAAGGATCTTTATATCGGAGATTTGCTTAGCTGTGTTATGGCTAATATCGAAGAAGGTAGTCTATGGCTGACAACACAGACAAATTTGAATGTTATTGCCATCGGACATCTTCATGAATTAGCCGGTATTATTTTCGTGGAAGATATGCAGCCTGAAGATGCGGTTATTCAAAAATCGAAGGAATGTCAAATCGCTTTATACACATATCCTAAAAGTGCTTACCATTTAGCCCTTGAGATTACGAAGATGGGACTTGCTTATGTATTATGATTTGCATATCCATTCGGCTCTTTCGCCTTGCAGTGATGATAGTATGACAATTCATAACATCATCAATATGAGTTTATTGAAAGGTTTAGATTTAATCGCCATTACCGATCACAATTCACTGCTGCAACAAGACTGTTTTTTGAAAGTCGCAAAAGGCAAAATTGCTATCTTGATAGGCGTTGAAATTCAGACAAGTGATAAAGTTCATGTCTTGGGTTATTTTCCGGTACAGACAGATTTAAAACCCATTCAGCATTATTTGAATCAACATTTATTTACCCAGATGAATCAACCGGAATACTATGGCAATCAGTTGATTTTAGATGAAAACGATCATGTTGTCATGGTTGAGGATCGCCTTTTAATCGGTTCTTTGGATAGAACCTGCAAGGAAGTGATTGATGATATTCATACTTTTGGCGGTAAAGCTGTTTTGGCTCATGTCTATCGTAAATATGGCTATATTGCAACTTACGGTAAGCTAGATATTGATTTAGCTTTTGATGGCATTGAAGTTCAAGCGAAAGATTATTCACGGCTTTTGAAGACGTATCCTGAAGTGGCTCAACGTTTGGTTTTGCATAATAGCGATGCCCACTATCTAGGAGATATTCATGAACCGGAATATCAGTTAACCCAAGAAGCCTATCATTTTTTGAAAGGAGATGCCAAATGCCTGATATAGCAATGCACTTATTAGATATTATTTTTAATTCGATTCATGCTAAGGCCCATCTGATTAAAATCTATATTAAAGATTCGCAAAAGGAAGATAGAATTGTTTGTCGGATAGAAGATGATGGCTGTGGCATGGACGAGCAAACGCAAATCGAAGTACAGAATCCGTTTTTTACCACAAGAACAACTCGTGATGTGGGGTTGGGAATTCCTTTGTTTAAACAAGGGGCTTTACAGACAGGTGGGCAATTCCATCTAGCTTCTAAATTAGGCGAAGGTACGGTGATTGAAGCGATTTATGTTAAATCGAATATAGATTGTCCTAGTTTAGGCGATTTAGCTGAAACATTAGTCACATTGATTCAGGCTGATGAAAAAATAGCCTATGAAGTTGATTATAGATGGGACAAGGGCAGTTTTGAATTAAAGACAGAAGCTATTAAAGAAATCCTAGATGGTGTGCCCATTAACGAACCGAACATCATTTTATGGTTAAAAGAATATATAAAGGAGGGAATTCAAAGATGAAATCATTGGAAGATTTAAAAAGAATCAGAGAGGAAGCTAAACGCAAAATGACCATGCGTCTTGATGGCGATACGACTTATCGTGTTGTTGTGGGTATGGCAACTTGCGGGATTGCGGCGGGAGCCAGACCGGTTTTAAATGAGTTAGTTGAACAAGTAGCGGCTCATAATCTGCCGGTAACCATTACGCAAACAGGCTGTATCGGGTGCTGTGCTTTAGAACCTATCGTTGAAGTCTTTGATAAAGAAGGCAATAAAACAACTTATGTCTATATGGACGCAAAAAAGGCCAAAGAAATCGTAGAACGACATTTGATGCATGATGAAATCGTTGAAAGCTATACGATTGGTGCTAATCAATAGGGAGGGTGAGTTATGGAAAGAATACAAGTTTTAGTATGTGCCGGAACAGGGTGTAGTATTGGTAACTCATCTGCTTTGGTTAAAAAGTTTGAAGAGGAAATTCGTTCTTTCGGTTTAGAAAAAGAAGTATCTGTCAAAAAGACGGGGTGTTTAGGTCTATGTGGCGTAGGTCCGAATGTTTCAATTTATCCAGATAATATCATTTATAAAACAGTTCAAATAGAAGATGTCGCTGAGATTGTTCAGGAGCATTTCTATAAAGGACGACCGGTTAAACGCTTAATGATTGATGAAGGAGATCAGCCTCAAGAAGAAATCTTTGATGTAAATAAAACACGTTTCTATGCTAAACAAAAACGTGTGGCATTGAAAGACTGCGGTGTCATCGATCCGGAAAATATCGAAGAATATATTGCTAAAGACGGTTATGTGGCTTTAGGTAAAGCTTTAACTGAAATGACCCCACAACAAGTTATTGACGAGATTACAAAGAGCGGACTTCGTGGCCGTGGTGGCGGTGGTTTCTTAACCGGACGCAAGTGGCAATTCGCATATAACGAAGTAAGCGATGAGAAATATGTCATCTGTAATGCTGATGAGGGAGATCCGGGAGCTTTTATGGATCGTTCAATCTTGGAGGGAAATCCTCATGCGGTGTTAGAGGCAATGACTATTGCCGGTTATGCGATTGGCGCTCATCATGGTTATATCTATATTCGTGCCGAATATCCGATTGCCGTTGAACGTTTAAATACAGCGATTAAACAAGCCAAAGAATATGGTTTGTTAGGTGAAAATATCTTTGGTTCAGGTTTTGATTTCGATTTAGAAATTCGTTTAGGCGCAGGAGCGTTTGTTTGCGGTGAGGAAACAGCGTTGATTAAATCTATTGAAGGTGAACGTGGTATGCCTAATCCAAAACCGCCATTCCCGGCTCAAAGCGGTGTTTGGGGGAAACCGACGATTATCAATAATGTTGAAACTTATGCTAATATTGCTCAAATTATTAAAAACGGCGCTTATTGGTTTAAATCTATCGGAACAGAAAGTTCTACAGGTACAAAGGTATTCGCATTAGGCGGTAAAATTACTAATACCGGCTTAGTGGAAGTACCGATGGGAACAACCTTGCGAGAAGTCATTTATGAAATTGGCGGGGGTTGTCCAAACCATAAAAATTTCAAAGCTGTTCAGACCGGCGGACCATCAGGTGGATGTCTGACAGAGGACCAATTAGATGTTCCAATTGGCTTTGATGAGTTAGTGAAGTTAGGCTCTATGATGGGGTCAGGTGGAATGATCGTTTTAGATGAAGATAACTGTATGGTTGACGTTGCACGTTTTTATCTCGACTTTATCGTTGATGAATCTTGCGGTAAATGTAGTCCATGCCGTATCGGTACTAAACGTTTATTAGAATTATTAAATCAGATTTGTGAAGGTGAAGGGACATTAGAAACCTTAGATGAATTAGAAAGTTTATGTTATACCATTAAAGAAACGGCTTTATGTGGCTTAGGTCAATCAGCTCCAAACCCGGTATTATCTACTTTAAAAATGTTCAGAGATGAATATATTGCCCATGTCGTAGATAAAAAATGCCCGGCTGGCGTATGTAAGGCTTTATTGAGTTACGAAATCAACCCTGACTTATGTCGTAAATGTGGTCTATGTGCACGTCAATGTCCGGTTAGTGCAATATCCGGTCGTGTCGGTAAAGAGGTTTATCATATTGATCCTGAAAAATGTATTAAGTGTGGTAGCTGTGTTCAAGCATGTCACTTTAATGCAATTGAAAGAAAGTAGGAGGTGGCAGCAATGACGAAAAAAATACACTTACAAATCAACAATCGCCTTGTTGAAGCAGATGAGGGCATGACAATCTTGGAAGCCGCAAAGGTCAATGGGATTCATATTCCAACACTATGTTATTTAAAAGGTTTGACAGGCGATGGTGCTTGTCGTGTTTGTCAGGTAGAGGTTGAAGGTGCAAGAAATTTATGTGCCGCTTGTGTTTATCCAATCAGTGAGGGTATGAAAGTTTATACGCATACAAAACGTGTTTTAGATGCCAGAAGAAATGTGTTAGAATTGATTATTTCTAATCACTCTAAAGATTGTTTATCTTGTATTCGAAACACTAACTGTGAATTACAGCGTTTATCACAAGAGTTAGGCGTACGTGAGGACTATTATAAAGGAAGTCATACACCACCGACATTTGATGAAGTATCGCCCGGAATTGTTCGTAACACCAGCAAATGTATTCTTTGCGGACGTTGTGTTGAAGCGTGCCGCCAATTCCAAGGCTTAGGGGTTTTAGGTTTTATTGACCGTGGCTTTAAAACGAAAGTCGGTCCGGTTTACGATAAGAGCTTTGCTGAAGTTAACTGTATTCAATGTGGGCAATGTATCAACGTTTGTCCGGTTGGGGCATTAACTGAAAAAGAAGAAATTCATGATGTTGTTAATGCTTTGAATGATCCTGAGATGCACGTTGTTGTGCAGACAGCACCGGCAGTTCGTGCAGCTTTAGGTGAGGAGTTCGGTATGCCAATTGGCTCTAGGGTAACAGGTAAAATGGTAGCAGCCTTAAAATTAGTCGGTTTTGATAAAGTTTATGATACAAACTTCGGAGCTGATTTAACTATCATGGAAGAAGGCTTTGAGTTTATGGATCGTGTTCAAAACCAAGGTACTTTACCGATGATTACTTCATGTTCACCGGGGTGGATTAACTATATTGAGAAAGAATATCCTGATTTATTAGGGCATCTATCAAGTTGTAAATCTCCACATATGATGTTAGGGGCAATTGTGAAATCATATTATGCCCAAAAGAAAGAGATTAACCCTAAAAAAATCTATGTTGTTTCCGTTATGCCTTGTGTCGCTAAAAAAGGTGAGAAAGAACGTCCTCAAATGATTAAAAACGGTATGAAAGACGTTGATGCGGTTATTACAACACGTGAATTAGCGAAATTGATTAAAATGTTCGGTATTGATTTTAAATCATTATCTGATGATGAGTTTGACCAAGATTTATTTGGTGAATATACAGGTGCCGGTGTCATCTTCGGTGCAAGTGGCGGTGTTATGGAAGCAGCTTTAAGAACGGTAGCCGATGAGTTAGCCGGTGAAGAGTTAGACAACTTTGCTTTCAAAAAGGTGAGAGGTACAGAAGGTTTAAAAGAATGTACACTCAATATTGGTGGCATGATTGTCAGAGTTGCCGTTGCTCATTCTATGAAAATGGCTAAGCCTTTATTAGATGATATTCGTGCTGGAGTATCTAAGTATCACTTTATTGAAATTATGGGCTGTCCTGGTGGCTGTATCAATGGTGGTGGACAACCTTATGTCAATGCTAGCATTAGAAACAGTGATGTGGACTATAAGAAATTACGTGCGGCTGCTTTATATGAAGAAGATGAAGTTTTACCGGTACGTAAATCACATCTCAATCAGCAAATACAAGATTTGTATGCCGATTTCCTAGGTGCACCAAATTCACCTATAGCACATCAATTATTGCATACGACTTATGAAAAACAAGATAAATTTAAGTTTGAAGATGAAAAATAAGCCAAAGACTCGAACCTAGTTCGAGTTTTTTGGTAAGCTTATCCTATAGAAAACTAGCTTTAGTTAGCGGTACGCTTTCTTTACCAAGACTAAAGAAAAAACTTAGCATATCGCTAAGTTCTTTATAGATTACATTCAATTCTATTTCTTTTTATTGTCAATTAAGTTTACAACATCTTGGACGGTTTTCAAATTCATTAGTTCTTCTTCTTCAAAACGAATGTCTAGTTTTTCTTCAAATTGGAAAACCATGTCTGCCAAGTCTAAAGAATCTACGTTTAAATCTTTGAAAGTCGATTCTAATGATAGCTCCTTACCTTTTAATTTTGGTGCTAATTCTTCTTTAATCATTTCAAATGTATTCATTTTTTTCACCTCGTATCCCTATTATAACAAACACTTTTATAAATTACAATGTTTTACTAAAAAGCAAAGACAGCATTTCACACATAGCTTCTTTCTTATAGCGATAGTATGTAGAACGCGAGTAATAACAGTCCCACCATAAATGCTGTTCTTGCTTAATGAACTCATGCTCAATCACTTCACGATGATTTGGGTGCAAATGCAGAAGCGCATTCTCTATGTAATAAACATATTGGCGATAACTGTTTTGTTTAGATAAGTGATCCAGTAATTTCTGCTCATAGTTTATGAATTGAGAATGAGATCCTTGTTCACGAATTAACATCGTATGTGATGGATAGTATGCCATCGTATCATTTTCTAAATTGTGTTTAGCGATGTGATACTCTTTGAAGATGGCTTGCAGTGTTTGTTCCTTTTCTTTAAAACTCATTTTTTTAAAGGTGTTTTCTTCCATTTTTTTAGCCTCCCTATCATATATATGGAGGCCAAAAGGTAAATGTACTTTAATTAAATTGTGAAATTTTCAAATAATTTGTCAACTTCCTCTTCCGATAGTCCGATTTCCTTTAGATAAGTTCTGGCACTACCGTAATTTTCAGATAAATGGTCGAGCATCTTCAACATAAATAAGGGGTCTGATAAAAGGAGATGTTGATTTTCTTTAGAGGCAATCTTCAACAGCTCATCATAGATAGGTTTATTGTTTTCAAAAGACTCAGAATAATCTTTGACAATATCGTAGGCATGACAACCGGCTAAATCTAATAACAAGGCTGAAATAACACCGGTTCTATCCTTTCCGGCAGAACAGTGAAATAAAATGGTTTGATCAATATGTTTTAAGAATAAATCAAAAACCTTTTTGAGATTAGGTTGTAATTGATCTAACATTATGCAATATAAATCACCCATATCTTTAAATTCAATATCATTTTGCGGAACAACAGCCGCATTTTTATCTCCGAAGACGTCTACATGATAATATTGAACGTCCTTATAATCTTTCATTTGATTAGGTGCTTGAAGGATTTCATTTTCACCACGTAAATCAATGATGACACGGACACCATAATTATATAGATAAGCTTTATCTTCCTCGCTTAAGTGAGCAGGGGTTGCAGCTCGAATATATTTATGTGTTTTGGTAAATGAGCCTTCTTGGGTTTCATAGCCTCCTAAATCTCTGGTGTTAAAAATGGAATTTAAGGGAAGTAATCTTTCTTCTCGAGTTAAATACATCATTGCTTTATTTCTCCTTTCAGTTGTTGATATGTTTCTAAATCAATGCCATAATGACCGATTTGTCTAAGGCTAGATAAATTATAATCACCGTGAAAATCACTGCCTCCGGTATGTAAAAGTGGATAAATCAGCACTTTTTCCAAATCTCCGTCCCGATAAGAAGGGTGCGAGATTTCAATCCCTTTTAATCCCCAACTGATATATTTGGGAATTTGTTCAAAGGTTCGGTATGTGCGTGGGTGGGCTAAAATCGGGATACCATCATCTTTTAAGGTCGCTTCTATGGCTTTTTTGATAGGAATATATGTGATTGGGAATTGTTTTTCCAAACTGTGTTCGCCTTTAAAATATAAGGAATATAAATCCTGATAATGACCGTACCCTAATTTTTCTAGGGCTAGGGCGATATGCTGCTTATAGATAAGTCCTTTTGTAAAGGGTTTAACGTCATTATAGTTGATGACAAAACCTTTTTGTTGCAGGGCTTCAATCATTTTTAAACGCTGAGTTTTGACCTGTTTTCTAAATGGCATAGTGAGAGCCTTGATATGTTCATGGTTTTCATTTAAACCATAAACTAATAAATGGACTTTACGCTTTGTTGTTTCATCTATACAGCTTAACTCTATGCCGGTCATCAATTCAATACCTAACAACTTGGCATAATCAGCTAAACTAGGTGTGTAAGTGAAATAATCGTGATCGGTAATGGCAATTGCTTTAAGTCCTTTTTGAGCGGCTTTTTCAATGACTTCAATAGGTGAAAAAGAGCCGTCACTATAATAGGTATGAAGATGTAAATCTACCAGAAATGTCATAAGTTCACCTTCTTTGTATTTTTTATTATAGCAGTTTACCCACTCATTTTCAAATAATCTTCGTCGATAATTAAAGACAAGAAGACCCTAATTAGTTATAATAAATATGAGGTGGTATGATGATTAAAAATATTGTATTTGATATAGGAAATGTTTTATTAAGTTATCAGCCAAAAAAATATTTAGAAACAAAATATCAGGACGAAAAAATAACCCAAAGGATTATGGAAGAATTATTTTTAAGTCCTTATTGGCTCAAATTAGATGAAGGGACGATGACTCAAGAAGAAGTTTTAGAGCTTTTAGAAGCAAAATACCCTAAAGACCAAAAGATATTTGCACAGGTCTTTGAGGGCTTAGATGAATTATTGCCTAGAATTGAATCTAGCTTTGTGTTTGTTAAGGAAATGAAAGGTTTAGGTTATCATTTATATCTGTTATCTAATCTACATTTAAAAGTATGGGAGCACTTATCTAAGCAACAAGATTTTCAAACACTTTTTGATGGTTATGTGATTTCCAGTCAAGAAAAGTTAATGAAACCTCATCAAGAAATTTACCAATGTCTATTAGAACGCTATCACCTGAAAGCTGAAGAAACATTATTTTTAGATGATGTTCAGGCAAATATTGATGGGGCAAAAAAGGTCGGTATAAACGGTATTATATTTACTCATATCGATGAGGTAAGGCAAAAAGCTTCTCAATTAGGCTATTTGAAGTAAGCCTAAAATATGGTACAATAGGGATAGGGAGATGATGAAAGATGTATAATTTTGATAAAAAGATTGATCGCTGTAATACTGATTGTATTAAATGGGATACGTTTGAGGCTTCAAACATCAGCAAAGACACTTTGCCGATGTTTATTGCAGATATGGATTTTGAGGTTTTGCCTGAAATTAGTCAAGCGTTAGACAAAAGAGTTCGTCAAGTTGTCTATGGTTATACAATGACAACCGACCACTATTATCAGGCTATTCAAGACTGGTTCAAAAATAGACATCATTGGAATATTCAAAAAGATTGGATTATTTCTATGAATGGCGTTGTACCGGCTATCAACGCCGGCGTTCAGGCACTGACACATATTGATGATAGTATCATGATTTTTTCACCGGTTTATATGCCTTTTAAAGCTGCGATTGAAAGCAATCAACGCCGTTGTGTAGAAAGCCATTTGATTTTAGAGAATGGTCGATATACAATTGACTATGCGGATATGGAAAATAAAATCGTATCAGAAAATGTTAAGGCACTTATCTTCTGCAATCCTCATAATCCTGTTGGCAGAGTTTGGACAAAAGATGAATTAACACAACTGGTTGATATTTGTGTTAAATATAATGTTTGGATTATCAGTGATGAAATTCATCATGATTTTGTCTTTAAACCAAATGTTTATACGCCTGTAGCTAATGTCAACGAAAAAGCCGCGATAATGACCATTACTTGTACGGCACCCGGTAAGACTTTTAATCTTGCAGGATTACAGACAGCTAATACGATTATTTCAAATATTGAAGTGAAAGAAAAGTTTATGAAAATTTTAGATAGTTGGGGCTGTTCTCATGGTTCTAATATGATGGGAGTAGCGGCTTGTGAGGCGGCATATACGCATGGAGCTTTGTGGGTAGATGAATTAGTCGAGTATGTACAAGGCAATATGACATATGTGGAAAGTTATATTCAGGAAAACATTCCTCATGTGCAAATGATTCACCCTGAGGGTTTATATTTGGCATGGATTGATTTGCGAGCATTGAATATGTCCGATGAGGCATTAAGAAATTTCTTGATTGAAAAAGCTAAAGTATGGCCAAATGCGGGCGAGTGGTTTGGTGCTGATGGCAGCGGGTTTGCAAGAATTAACTTAGCTTGTCCAAGAAGTCAAGTAGAGAAATTTGTTAAACAGTTGGAACAAGCGGTTAAAGTATTGTATGTAGGCGTTTAGTTTAATACGCATTAACAATAAAATATATCAAAGGAGAAAGATTAAATGCGATATAAGGTATTAGGTGATTCAGATTGTCCGCTCATTCACGTTGAGTTAGGTTTTAATGAAAAAATAAAAATTGAAAGAGGAGCGATGGCTTATCTTTCAAATGTTGAATTAGAAGGAAAGATGAATAGTTCTAAAAAAGGGTTCGGTGGTGTTTTAAGCGCGATTGGCAGAAGTCTATCCAGTGGTGAAAGTATGTTTATTACGCACGCAAGAGGCATCGGCAATGATGGTTATATCGGTATTGCACCTGCGATTCCGGGCAAAATTTACTGTCTTCATGTCACAAGAGAAACACAGTATCGTTTAAATACCGGAGCTTTTTTAGCCTGTGATGAAAGCGTTGATTACGTTATGAAATCCCAAGATATCGGTAAGGCGTTCTTTTCCGGAACGGGTGGATTATTTGTCATGGAAACACATGGTGAAGGGGATATTTTGGTAAGTGCTTTTGGAGATATTGTCGCTTTAGAAGTTACACCACATAAACCTTTAACGATTGACAATGAACATATTGTGGCATGGGATTCTTCCTTAGACTACGACATTCATATTGCGAGTGGCACATTTGGGTTTAAAACCGGCGAAGGCTTAGTGAATGAGTTTAAAGGCGAGGGTAGAGTTTTAATACAGACAAGAAATATCCATAATTTGGCTGAAGCTATTCAACCATTCTTACCAACATCTACATCTAATTAAATCATTGATAGAGGATTTAAAGCTTGGTAGCTATGGGCATAGCTTATAATCTATAAAGATTATGTAAAGAGAATTATATATAGAAAAACAAAGAAAAGGGAAGCTTTAATAAGCTTCCTAACAATTCCATTTAATATTGACAGGGTGTGCTTCGTTGCTGATAGCCACCTTTTTTAGACTTTCTAAAATATGGACTAATTCTTGACTGGCTAGTTGATTATAAGTGTCTTTATCCTCTTCAAGTCCCGCTTGGTAATATGCTATACCACAAGCTCCATAAAAACAAAAGCCTAAAGCGTTGGTTGGTGTAGTGATGGTTGCCATAGCTGTACTGATTGCTCTGGCGAAAGCTTGGGCAACGGGTATTTGACACTTTTGAGCGATTGCTCGAGCTTCTTTAATGGCTAGTTTAACTTCGGATATTTTAATTTCTTTAGCTAAGTATTGTGCACATACTGCCATTAAATCGGTTAAAGTGTCATCATTAGTTATTTCTACATAAAGTGGTAAATAATTTTCTTTGACATATTCATAAGCCCATTGGCTTAAGGTTTCTTTGCTTTGGGTTTGCATAAGAGCCATGAGTTCGATTATGGCAGGATCATCTAATTCACCCATCATTTTTCTTAATTTTGCCATCGTCCAAGCCTCCTTCATCTTATTTTAGTCTAGCTGATTTATTTTCAAAAAGCAATGATTTTTATCCATATATCTACCCAGATTCAATATGGCAAAAGTTAAGCCTAGCTCTATTGAGCTAGATATTAGGATAAAGTTTGAGTTAGGATTAGAATAAAGTTGAATTGGAGAGTAAAATAAAAGAGATAAATAGTGATAAATAAGGAGGAATGAGCGATATTTTCTATAAAATAAAAACCAATCCATAAGGATTGGTTAACATCTCAATGGTGGGCCTGAATGGACTCGAACCAACGACCTCACCCTTATCAGGGGTGCGC
>CAJUOR010000047.1 GCA_910588165.1 uncultured Thomasclavelia sp. | reverse complement strand
TTGTCCGACATTTGCGGAGATGGAGGAAGTTCCTGCATAGCGGATTCCTCCAATAGGTCCTCTGCCACAACGTGTATTAGGATATTTTTTCATCTCATCAATATAGCTTTCATAAGCTTCTACAACAAGTTGATCGACTTCATCATCATCATTGCCATATTTAGGAGCATCTTCAAGTAACATTGTCTGAATTCTTTGGCTTTCTTCACTTTCAAAGTTATCCACCAAAGCTTCCCATAATTGTTGTTTGGTTATTTTTTGTTCATCAAAGACTAATTTTTTAATAGCAGCTAAACTATCAGCCATATTGGCAATGCCGACTTGTAGACCTGAAATAAAGTCATATACAGCACCGCCTTCTTTGATTGTTTTGCCACGCCCTATACAATCTTCGGTAAGTGTTGAGCATAAAATATCCGGTACATCTCTTTCAGATGCTAAGTCAATGGCATTTTCCACAATAACACTCATGCGTGTTAATTCACGCACAACTTTGTCCCACGCCTGAACTAATTGTTCATAGGATTGCATTTCGGTAAAGTAACCACATTCGGATACAAAACGTTTACCTGTAGTCATATCAACCCCGTTATTCATGGCAATCAATAAAATTCTTGGGAAGTTCATATAGCTCATGCCTGTACAACGATAACCCCATTTTCCGGGAACGGCTGTTTCTACACAACCGATAGCTGAGTAATTATATGCATCTTCTTCTTTAACACCTTTTTCAATAAATGAGGGAATAATCACTTCATCATTATTAAATGCCGGCATACCTGTTCCTAATTTCATGACTTCAATCGCTTCATCAAAAAATTTCGGATCAATATTAGCGTGGTATCTTACAGTTAAATTTGGCTGTGGTAACTTTGTTTGGGCGACGGATTTTAAAACTAAAAAGGATAATAGATTAGAGGCATCCTGGTGATCGGTAGTTTGTCCGCCGATGGTGACATTTTGATACATTGGACTTCCGGCACTTGAAAAAGTATGGGCTTGACTACGCACTTTGTTGATGGTCAATGTCTTAATCCATAGATTAGTTAATAATTCAACTGCTTGATTCTCATTGATTAGCCCTTGTTCCAAATCATGTTTTAAATAGGGGTACATATATTGATCCAAGCGACCATACGATAATGAATGACCGTTGGATTCAATTTGAAGAATAAGCTGAATAAACCATACTGATTGCATAGCTTCATAGAAGCTTTTAGCAGGCTGATATGGAACGTTTTGACAGATGCGACTGATTTTCAATAATTCTTCTTTTCTTTTTCCTTCTAGCAACATCGCTTTTTCTTTGGCTAACGCACTAAAACGCTTTGCAAATGTGTGAACAGCTTCGATAACAAGCAACACAGCTTTATAGAATTGATATTTATCAATATTTTCAGGTACACATAAATCTAAGTTTTCTAAAATGGTTTGAACTCTTTTTTTATAACCGATTAAACCGATTTTCAGAAGTTTTTGATAATCTACAGCAAGATGAGCATCTCCTGAATTGAGTTTTCCTTCCATTCCGAAAAAGCCGGTTTCCATAAATACGTTGACTTCTTTAGGAAGTAGGGCTTCACCTTTAGCTCTTAAGTTATTATTTTCCCAAAACGGTGCAATTGATCTTAATTCCTCTTTGGTCTTTTCAGTAATATAGAAAACGTCGCCATCTCTTTTCTCAAAGGTATCTAATTCATCAATCACAAACTTCATGGTGTATTCAGGAAATATAGGGGCATCTTTATTTGATGAGGCCTGATTTCCCACAATCAATGTTTCATCTTCAATGTATATCGGCATTTTTTCTAAAATGTTCTTCAGCATTAAAGCACGCTTCATGACAGGGGGCTGGTTTTTATATTTTTGGTAGGTTTCTGTCACTAGTAATGCCCGAGTTGCATCAATATAAGGCTTTTTTTCTAATACTGTTTCTCTAAAATGTTGCATTCTTGGGGTTAGATTTCCAAAATGGTCAGTCTTTTTCATTCAAACATTCTCCTTTCATTTGAAATATATTTCATCTTCATTTTATAAACATATCATATCATCTATTTGAATAAAGTCAATCAATATTTCAAAAATAAGTTATTTGTATTTCATTTGAAATCTTATTATTTACATCAATGAGCAAATATGCTACGATAATTTTATTAAGGGGGGAGATTTATGACGCAAGGTACGATTTTTAATATTCAAAAATTTAGTATTCATGATGGTCCGGGAATTAGAACCACCGTCTTTTTAAAGGGCTGTCCATTAAAATGTCAATGGTGTGCTAATCCTGAATCGCAATTAGCTCAAGTTCAAATATTGTATGATTTTTCTAAATGCAGCCACTGTTTGACGTGTGTGAAAACGTGTTTACATCAAGCGATAGATTATATTGATCATAGAATTAAGATAGATTCATCTCAATGTAAAGGCTGTTTAGTATGTGTTCAAAGCTGTCTGAATCGGGCTTTATCTCATGAAGGTAATCATAAAACGGTTGATGAAGTCGTTAAAATCTGTCTTCAAGATTTAGATTTTTATCAAGAGTCAAATGGTGGGGTTACAATTTCCGGTGGTGAAGGATTTAGTCAACCTCAATTTGTAGAGGAATTAGTTAAAGAATTAAAGCGAAAGCATATTCATGTTGCAATTGAAACGACAGGTTATACCGATTCTAGTGTGTTTCAAAAATTAGCGCCTTTATTTGATTTATTACTTTTCGATGTTAAACACTATCAGCGTGAACGACATTATGAAGGGACAGGTGTCGATAATGCTTTAATTTTGGCTAATTTAAAATGTGCAATTGAACAAGGCATTGAGGTTTTACCTAGGATTCCGGTTATTCCTAAGTTTAACGATTCCTTAGAAGATGCCTATGGGTTTAGTCAATTATTGAAATCTATCGGTATTTCAAAAGTACAACTATTACCGTTTCATCAATTCGGAGAGAGAAAATATGAGTTACTGAATCTTAAATACGCCTATCAGCATATTAAAGCTTTGTATCCTGAAGATTTAAAAGATTACCGGCAAATTTTCATTCAAGAGGGATTAGACTGTTTTTTCTAAGTAATCAAAAAAAGCTGTAACGAACTTCAAGGTTTTGTTACAGCTTTGTGTTTGTTGACTTATTCACTTTTAACAACCGCTACGTTATGTAAAGTTAAATATGCTTCAATATCATTGGGAATATTGGCATCGGTATAGACATAGTCGACTTGTGGCGTATCAATTAAACTCACGATACCTGTTTGTTGAAATTTAGTCGAATCAGTAACGACAAAAATATGTTTAGCTTGCTTAGCTAAATCACGTACAGTTTCGCAACGCATATAATCGTTACCGGTAAAACCGTTCTCTTTGGTGAAACCATCTATACCAATCAAAAGCTTATCCACGAAAAATACTTCTGCACATTTCCGTGTAATCGGACCTACCATGACCTGTGCTTCGTTTTGATATTCACCACCTAGTAAAATCAATTTTACGCTACCGATTTTACGAATATAATCAGCAATAAAAGCTGAATTAGTAATTAACGTAACATCTTTTTTGGTATGTGCAATTTCCAAAGCGACAAGCGCACAACATGAACCTGATTCAATCATCACGGTTTCACCATCTCGTATGGTACTTGCCACCATTTTAGCTATTTTTTGTTTGTTTTCATGATGATAAGCTAAGCGATGATTGATATCATCACTATCGTTAATAGCTGCATAGCCATGTTCACGAACTAGCATACCACTATCTTCTAATAAGTCTAAATCTTTTCGAATGGTAACTTGCGAAACGCCTAATATTTCAGAAAGTGTGGTTACTTCCATTCTTTTGTTTTGGGTTAATAATTCTAATATTTTTGTGTGTCTTTGCTTCATTTTATCACCTATTTTCTTTATTAGAATAACATAATATTCTTTCGTTTACAATCTTTCTGACTTTCGTTTTGTTTCCTTTTTAACTATAAAAAGGTAAAGTAAATAAAAACAGTGTTGCACACTATTTGATATAGTATTTGCAACACTGTTTTTTAGATACGATGTTTCCAATATTCCGTAACAGGTATCTGCGGTTCTTCCTTGTCCCAAGGCATTTCATGTCTTTCAAAATAACCGATGACTTTCCCTTGCCTATTTCTGACGGGGACAAAAAACTCTCTTTCACCGGTTTTTCCGTTATAAAGTTCAAACATTTCATCTTCGCCCGCATCGGCTCTTTGCAGTAGCTCCTCAATTTTTCTTTTGGAGTTTTCATTATGGCAGTTGAATAAACTATTGCCGATTTTTACTCTATCGCCATATCTTTGCTTGGCTACTTTATTCATATACCTCACAATATGCGTGCGGTCTACAAAAACAATTTCATAGGCATAGGCGTCTAATATCCCGTATAAGATTTCTTCATTGATTTCCATGATTTGAAGTCCCCCTTTATCTCTGTTTTTATTACATATGTCTTTATCCTTATTTTACATCTTCAGTTGTCTAGTAGGCAATACTTTCTATGAAATTTATGCCTTATTCTAGTGACGTGATGAAATTATGTGAATGATGTTAAAAGAAAGTGGAAAAGATGATTTACTGTTATTTTTGATTTATTTATGTTACAATAATAAAGCTTGAAAGGAGAGAGGACATTGAAACGAAAAAATAAGATATATCAAAGAAAATTTGATATTTTCTGTTTAATATTAGAAGGTCTTGCTTCACTTTTACTGATGTTTTTAGTTTTAAGATTAAACGCATTACCCAAAAAATATGAAGCTATTGTAGGGGCTGTTCTATTGCTTTTGTTTTTATTGCTAGGAGCTGTAACATTTAGAGTTCGCAAGAAAAGCGGTAGAATTATCACTAGAATCGTCAATGTACTATTAATTATTGTCTTATTTGTCGGCTCATTTTTTGTTTATAAAGGCGATGATGTGTTACGAGCTATTTCAGGTGCAAATAAAAAAACTTACACCATGTCACTGATTGTTTTAGATGAATCATCTTTAGAAAAGATTGATGATCTATCCAAAGGAAATGTGGCTATCAATACGGCAGGTGATACGGAAAATATCAATATTGCAATGGAAGCTTTAAAAAATGATGTTGCTGATATTGATTTTGAGGTAGTGGGAAGTTATAAAGAATTAGTAAAAGCGTTATATGAAGGCAATGTTGAGGCTATTTTAGTCAATGAAGCCTATCGTTCAATGTTAGAGGTTGAAGATGATGACTTTGATTCCAAAACACGTGTCTTATGGAGTCATGATATTACTTTGGAAATGACAAATGTAAGCAAAAGAGTTGATGTAACCAATACACCTTTCACCATATATATTAGCGGAATTGATGCGTATGGATCAATATCGACAGTATCAAGAACAGATGTCAATATGCTTGTTACAGTTAATCCTAATACAAAACAGATTTTGATGACAAGTATCCCTCGAGATACTTGGGTTGAGTTAGCGGATATGCAAGCTTATGATAAATTGACACACTCGGGTATCGGTGGTGTTGAAAATTCGGTAGCCACTCTTGAAAATTTCTTTAATATTGATATTAACTATTATGCAAGAGTCAATTTCTCTTCCGTTGTATCCTTGGTAGATGCCATTGGCGGAATTGATGTTGAAAGTAAATATGAGTTTTCTATGAGAAAAGGGGATCAATATATAGAAATAGGCATGAATCATTTAGATGGCATTAACGCTTTAGCGTTTGCTAGAGAAAGACACGCTTTTGATTATATGTTTAGTGATAGTGAACAAGGCGATCAAATACGTGTTGAAAATCAACAAGCAGTCTTAGAAGGAATGATTAAGAAATTGACATCTCCGGCTATTATTACGAAATACAATGGAATTTTAAATGCGATGCAAGGTATGTTTGATACAAGCTTGTCCTCAGGTGAAATTACAGATTTGATTGCAATGCAGTTAGATGATATGTCAGGCTGGGATTTTGTCAATCAAAAGGTGACAGGACATTATGAGTATCGCTATGGTGGTGCTCATATGCCGGATTGGGAATTGGTGTATTATATTCCGGACGAAAGCAGTGTCGCTAGCTGCGTTGATAAAATTGATGATGTTCTCAATAACAAACGCATTTCAGAATAAAATATTGAATATATATGATTAAAAGGAGGTTAAGTCTTGAAAAAGCTAACCTCCTTCTTTTATTTTATCTTCAACTCTAATTTCCCCATATCTCTATACTTAGCATAACGTAATTCATTTTCATAGGCTTCTTTCTCCGGATTAGAAATAGGACTTGATAGCTCCTTTTCAATGTCATAGGGAATATGGACATAACTATAACTTAAAGGACCTATTTTCTTATCTTGATAATTACCCTCAAGAATTAAATAGCAGGCACGTGTGCTTTGTGAATAGTTTCCTGGGTGGTGCCGGTCTTGAAATATTTCAATAGGATTGCCCACGCTTCCGGCATTGATGAGTGTATGATGAAAGGCTTTATTGATATACGGGGTATGGGTATGTCCGTAAACGATGATGTCGGCTATTTCTTTTTCTGTTTTTGAAGTAGGTAAAAACATTTGCCATTCTTCTTGCAGAGAACTGGCAGCACCTATGAAAACATTATTTGCCCATGGTGTTGCATGAACTAAACGGATTAAAGACCCGCTCAGATAGAAATCAAAAGAGAATGGTAAAGCTAATAAGGCTTGACGTTCTTCTTTGCTTAACAAAGTTTGATTCCAAATAATTCGGTTGTTAAGCTTTTCTTGGCTATAACTTTTGGCGACAAATTCATCACAGTTTCCTTGAATAATCACTTGACATTTTTCTTTTAATAAAGTTAAACACGCTTTGGCATGAACGCCTTTCGCCACGATGTCACCTAGACAAAAAATACGTTGAATACCTCTTGTTTCAATATCTTGTAAAACAGTTTTTAAAGCTTCTAAATTACCATGAATATCAGAAATAATTGCAATTCTTTCCATCGTATATCCCTCTTTCTTATGCTTTATTTTACCATGATATTGGTACTGTTTTAAAGTTGAAATCAACATAAATATAATTGAGTGGAGATTTGTTTAAAAAAGTACAGAATATTGTACACTTATTGTAGGAAATTCTTAGAAAATATGCTAAAATAGAATTTATAGGGAAAGGGGCGATGTATATGGAAACAAAAATTCAAGTTGTTATGGTAACAGGAATGTCCGGAGCAGGTAAAACAAGTGCTATGGCAGTATTTGAGAATATGGAGTATCAGTGCATTGATAATTATCCGGTGTTGTTGTTAGAACAGTTTGGAGAATTATTGAAAACAAGTCATCGTTATTCTAAAGTTGCTATGGGGATTAGTTTGAATGACGCTATCAATGCGATTCGCATTTTAGGTAATTTAGATTGGCTCTCTTTATCCATCGTATTTTTAGATTGTGAGGACCAAATTTTATTGACCCGATATAAATTTACACGTCGAGTTCACCCTTTATTGATTTCTAATCGTGCCAGCTCACTATCGGAAGCGATTGCTTTTGAAAGAAAAATCGCTGAACCGGTAAAGCAAATGGCTAATATTGTCGTTGATACAAGTTATTATAACTTGGCTAAATTTCAAGATCATTTGGAACGATTGTTTGCCAAGGGCGGAATGGATTCATTTAGAATCAGTTTTGTATCTTTTGGCTTTAAACACGGTATTCCAAGAGATGTCGATTTGTTGTTTGATGTGCGATTCTTACCTAATCCATATTATATAGAATCATTACGTGAATTGACCGGGAATGATCGAGCGGTTTATGACTATGTGATGGAAAAGGCGGAAACGCAGGAATTTGTGCGCAGAATGACTGAAATGTTTGATTATTTGTTTGTTAATTTTGAAAAGGAAGGAAAAATGCATTTGGTTGTCGGCATTGGTTGCACAGGCGGACAACACCGTTCTGTCACATTGACAAATTATTTTGCCGATTATTATGCTAACCGATATCAAGTTCACCGTTTGCATCGTGATGCTGAACATTGATTTCATTTTCAAGGCAAGTCAAAGAGGAAGTTGTTTTTAACGATTTTGATGACTGCTGTAAAAAAGCACTGCTTTTAGCTTTAATTAAAATTAACGGAACGCTGTCTTTGACAAGTAATGGTATGGCAATTAGCCTACGTACAGAAAATGCTAAGATTGCCAGTAAAGCGCACAAAATATTAAAAGATTTATATCAGCCCAGCATCGAGTTTTTGGTTTCTAAAAAAATGAAGCTAAGGAAAAATAATGTCTATATTGTGAGAATCAATAAAGCCCGCGAGATTTTGGAGGATTTGCATATTCTCACTTCAGATATTCCCGATGCCATGGTTTTAGAAAAAGAATGCTGTGCTAGAGCCTATTTAGCCGGAGCTTTTCTTGCGGGAGGCTCGGTTAATAATCCGTCGACTTCAAATTATCATTTGGAAATATCATGTCAAAATGCTGAATTGGCGGGATTTATCGTTAAGCTTATGAATCGTTTTCATCTCAATGCGAAGGATATTGAAAGAAGAACAAAATATGTTATTTACATTAAATCAGCTGAAAAGATTGCCGATTTCCTGCGGATTGTAGGGGCACCTAAATCACTGATGGACTTTGAAAATGAGCGTATTGACCGAGATTTCGCTAATAATATTAACCGTTGGGATAATTGTGTTATTGCCAATGAGATGAAAAGCGTTCGTTCCGGTGCCAGTCAGTTAGCGGATATCGAAGTGATTGATAGCCATAACGCTTGGGCAGAATTAGATGAAAAAGCTAAGATTATTGCGAATTTAAGAAAAGAAAATCCGGACGTAAGCTTGGCGGAACTAGCCGATTTATATATTAACCAAACAGGGCTTTCAATTAGTAAGTCCGGAGTTAATCATCAAATGAAGAAAATTAAGGAAAAAGCGAATCAATATCGCCTTTTGGACGGAGGGGATTACAATGACAATTGAGGAGAGATTTGGTATGCGTATTCGTGAATTACGCAAGCATCAACAAATTTCGCAAGAGGAATTGGCATTCCGTTGCAATCTATCCAAAAATTATGTTTCCGATGTTGAAAGAGGTACGAGAAATATTACCTTGAAAGTTGTGGAAAAATTTGCCAAAGGGCTAAATGTTAGCTTGACAGAATTATTTTGTTTCTAGTTCATATTGATGTTATGAAAGATGGTTATACTAAGAAGCATGAGAGGATGATTGATAGATGTATTCAATGCTTTTTTATACAATTTTAATGTTTTTACTATTTGCTTTGATTTTAAGATTAGCTATGCCTATTTTATGGGTCTTGCTGGTGGCCTATGTTATTTATTACATTTATAGATTGATTAGGTATAGACAATTTGAAAGAGAAGTGCATAAAGCTCAACAAGATTTTGAAAAACAGTGGCAGAATCAAACCAAAAGTCAGAGTGATTATCATTTCTCATCACGGACTAGAAATGATGATATTATTGATGCGGACTATACTGTCAAAGACGATAACTCACAATAGTAAAGGAGGGGAAGCATGGTTAAGTGTGTGAACTGTGGAAAAGAATTACCTAAAAAACAGAATATTTGTCCTGAATGCGGGAAGGATAACACGCTAGTTCAACAACTGAAAGATGCTAAGATTCCGAAAGAATTAAAACATATCCCTTTGCAAAAAATGAGTAAGCGAATTGAACATATTCGTTTCTTTGGTCGTCAGAAAAAAATGGTGTTGGCAGTCATCTTCGGCTTAGTGATTGTAGCAATCGGAGGCTTTTCATGGGTTACTCACCGTGATGAAGTCGGTAACGTGCATAATTTTCATGATGATTTAGTTGAAGTGACGAAAGCTAATGCCAACGGTAATTCGTTGTCTAATTTAATCAATGGGGGTTATCTTGCTGCTTACGGAACAGATTTATATACTGTCAGCGAAAATAAACTATACAAGATTGCAATGACTTTAGAGTCAAAGCAATCGTCTGAAATTTCAAATGTTTCAAACTTAAATGTTATGAATGGAACAATTTTCTATATTGATCACAATAATCAAGACTATATTACAATTTTAGATACTTCTAATAAAAATAAGAATGTTTCAAAATATAGAGCGGATATGTTGCTAGTTAGCGGAAATTATATATATTTTAAAGGCAAAGGAGAACGTTCAGCTATTTATCAGATGAAAACTGATTTTTCGGAGAATAAAGCAATGACACAAAGCGGTTGTTTAACGTTCAATATCGTAGGAGATTGGTTGTATTATTCAACTAACGATGGTATTTATAAAGTGCCGGCTTTAGGTGGTGAAGTCGCAAAACTCATTGATGGCTATTTCCCTTATTTTATTGCAACAGATGAATTTATTTACTATTGTGATGCTGCTGGTTTTGTATCACGAATGTTGTTAAACGGTGAAGATACAGTAACTTTAACTAATGAACCGGTCAATAGTTTTGTCATTAGTGATAATTATATGATTTATGCTACAAAAGATGGTGGTATCTTTAAACAAGATATAGAAACTAAAACATTAACACAATTGAGTGTGGATAAAGCTAGAGATTTACAGCTGAGCAGTACATGGATCTATTATCGTTTGGTTGAGAATGATACTGGCTGTTTTGTATCTATTGATGAAAACAGCAACAAAGTTATACCTGTTTATTCAATTAAGGATAAATAGATATATGCTAAGACAAATGAGAATGAATTGATAAGTTAGTCAATTCGTTTAGAAAATTATCATTATTATAGAAATTTTAAAGCCTCTTAGGTCATTTAGTTCAGTATGACAAAGAGGCTTTTTAGAATGAGTGAGAAAGATTGCACTTTGCTCTATTTTGTATTAAAATAAAGATATCAAATGAAAGGGGATACGATATACAATGAAAAGATTATTAAGCTGTCAGGCAAGCGAAATTTTGGCAATGAACGGACAAGAATTGAAACAGTCTATTATGGCTAGTGAAGGACGAACTATTTTGACAGAAACAACTGTCATGAATGGGTGCTTGTTAGGAAATATTACCAATGCCGAAGTTGCTTCCGCTTTCGGTTCAGATATGGTTTTATTAAATGGTTTCGATTGCTTTAATCCGATTATTCCCGGGTTACCGGAAACAGATGAACCGATTAAATTATTAAGAGAATTATCAGGACGACCAATAGGAGCTAACTTAGAACCGGTCGATGATAATGTTGAAATGATGTCTGAAAAGGTTGAAATTGCCGAGGGTAGAAAAGCAAGTGTTGCAACTTTTAAACAAGCTGAAAAACTAGGCTTACAATTTATTTGTTTAACAGGAAATCCGGGGACAGGTGTTACAAATAAAATGATTGCGAAAGCAATTAAAGAATGTAAAGAAAATTTCAGTGGCTTAATTATTGCGGGGAAAATGCACGCTGCCGGTGTTGATGAACCGGTTGTAGATATTTTGACAATTAAAGAATTTATTGCTGCCGGGGCAGATGTTATTTTAATGCCGGCTGCCGGTACTGTTCCGGGACTTCAAGAAAGTGAGATTACCGAAGCATGTAAGATTATTAAAGAAGCAGGTTGCTTATCATTAACAGCTATCGGTACAAGTCAGGAAACAAGTGATGTCGATACAATCAGAGATTTAGCTTTATCCGCTAAACGCTCAGGGGTAGACATTCAACATATCGGTGATGCCGGTTGGGGTGGTTTAGCACTTCCTGAAAATATTATGGCTATGTCAACCGCTATTCGTGGTATTCGTCATACTTATTTCAAAATGTGTCAATCAGCAAAGCGCTAATTTCAAGGGCGGAGAAGTATCCGCTCTTTTTTAGTGATGCTTAGAAAATTAAAAGAATGTTTCATAGAAAATAAAAAAACTTGGCAGTGTCCTATATACCATCAAAAAAGGTGGTTCTAGGTATGTCAAGTTTTTTGAGTATAGATGATTTTTCAATAAAAACAATAGAGTATATAGGGTTTAACTAAGTTTAGTTTAGGCTTTTCCAAGGAGCGTCAAGCCAAACACGGTCATCTTTGATGAGATGGAGAATAATCGCTTCTAATGTAGCTAAGAAATTCAGACCATCTTCAATTTGACGATCATATCTAAACATAAAATAGGCACCTCCACATAAACAAGCGATAGCATATTCTTTCCAATTGTTATAAGTTTTCAACGCAGTTGCGGTTAGCTCTTGAATTAAATTAAAGCATTCTTTAAAAGTGATGATTTCACAGGCATAAGCGGTCCGAATTAAGCCGATACGTTCGTTGCAATCCCATGCAAACATACCTTTTTCTTTTATATATGGGTAAAAATAATTGGCAAAAGATTGATCTATTAAAAATGCCTCTTGTCCTTCAGGTGTCAACATCTCAAGTTTGAAATTGGATTCTTGTTGCCAATAGTCTAAGAAGGCTTTGTATTGCTGTCCGGTTGAAAACATTTGATTACCAACTTTCACAAGACTGTCGAAATCGGTAATCCCAAATCGGTCACGCAGATGCTGGGCAACCATGCCTTTGCTTAAATCATCTTGACAGATATAGAGGCGTTCAAAACCTTGATGCTGATCAATTCCGGGAACTTTACGTGCTGCTGAAATAGCACCTAGGCATAAGGAAAATGATAATTCCGTAATATTTAGTATACGAGAAGGATCATAGTAGGTATCGTAAACTTTTTCAATATGAGAAACGGCTTCTTCAATACGTTGTTGAATGGATTTATTTGATGTAGTCATAAGCATACTCCTTTAATTTTCTAACGTATTCTAATTTTATCAAATTTAATCTTTGTTTCCAAGAGATTTATAACGTGAAATTTGCGTAAGGAAGGTATTTAGAAAATGTCAAGACTTGAAAAAATATTTGTATCAGTTAGAATAAAGATAGAAGCAGTAGGCTTCCTTAAAGAAAGGAGGACATCTCTATGAGTGTGATTGAAGTATCGCATATTACAAAAGATTATGGTGGTAATAAAGGTGTTTTTGATATTAGTTTTACAGTTGAACAAGGTGAGGTCCTTGGTTTTTTAGGACCGAATGGTAGTGGCAAGACAACAACGATTAGACAGCTTTTAGGGTTTATAGCTTCGGATTTGGGTAATGTTACGATTTCAGGCTTAGATGCTTTTAAAGAGGCATCTAAAACGAATGCTCAAATCGGCTATCTACCCGGCGAAATAGCTTTTATGGATGATATGACGGGCATTGAGTTTATTAAATTTATGGCTAAAATGAAGAAAATAGATAATTTAGATAAAGCTCATGAGCTGATTGAGTTTTTAGAGTTAGATGCTTCCAGTCAAATTAAACGTATGTCTAAAGGTATGAAACAAAAGGTCGGCTTAGTTATTGCCCTCATGCAAGATGCTCCTATTTTGATTTTAGATGAGCCGACAAGCGGACTAGATCCACTGATGCAAACCAAATTTGTGAAGCTGATGCAAAAGGCTAAACAAGAAGGTAAAACCATTTTGATGTCTAGTCATATTTTTGAGGAAATTGAACATACTTGTGATCGAATTCTGATGATTAAAGACGGTAAGTTAATTGCATCTGATAGCATCGAAAATCTGACTAAAAATAAAATGAAGCACTATAAAATTCATTTCAGAAAATCTAATGAAGCGACGATGGTTTCTTATTATTTCCCGGGAAGTGTGGTAGAAGGCAATATGTTGACTTTAGATTTGCAAGGTAATCCGACAGAATTAATTAGAAAATTGGCTTTGTATGATGTTGAGGACATTGAAGTGCAACCACAGTCTTTGGAGGAAATTTTCTTGCAATATTATGGAGGTGACAAAGAATGATTTGGCCTTTATTTAAAAAGGAGTTATGGGCAAGTCGTAAAATTCTTTTGATGTTTATGGCTTTGTTATCGATTTACGGGGTAGTTATTGTGGCTTTATATGATCCGGCTTTAGGTTCAGTGCTAGATATGATGGCAGCAACGATGCCTGAGGTTTTCGCAGCTTTTAATATGACAACCATGGGAGCGAATATTCTTGAATTTGTAGCTAATTATCTTTATGGCTTTATTTTACTTGTAATCCCTATGATTTACATTCTTATTATGACACATCGTTTAATGGGGCGTTATCTTGATAAAGGGTCAATGGCTTACTTATTGTCTTCCCCATATAATCGCCGTCAAGTTTTATTGACACAGTGGGTTGTTTTAATAAGTGGTTTATCCTTACTGTTAGGATATTTCAGTGGATTATTAGTCGCTTGTATGACATTATTTGTGAACGAAAGCTTTAACTTAGGAAGTTTTGTGTTACTTAACCTAGGCTTGTTTGCTCAACATTTTATGATTGCTTCAGGCTGTTTTTTATCATCGTGTAGCTTTAATGAAGCTAAAATGTCAGTCGGTGTTGGTGCCGGGGCTTGTATTGTTTTTGTTTTGATGCAGATGTTGTCAGGGGTAAGTGATAAAATCGCTTTTTTGAAATATTTGAACCCATTATCTTTATTTAATAGTCAAGGGTTAATTGATGGTAATATTTTAGCTATCCTTGGTATGCTTGTGCTTATTGGTGCAGGTATAGGATTACTTTATTTAGCTATGCAATATTTTGAAAAAAGG
>CAJUOR010000046.1 GCA_910588165.1 uncultured Thomasclavelia sp. | reverse complement strand
CATTAAAAGTATCAAATTAAAAAAATTAAGCTCGTCATTGAATTGACGGGCTTTTTTTGTTGTTTTAGTATCAAACTGTGTTATAATATGGAAGGTGATCAATGTGAGAAAAATAGGAAAATGGCTTTTAGTAGGCGTAAGTTTAGGCATACTAGCAGGGTGTCAAAAAACAGCAGATAATCCAAATGATGAAAAAAAATATGTTTATTCATGCGATGCATCTCATAAGTGCAGCGCAAGCTTTATGGGACCTTTTGATACAAGTTTCCAAGTAATTATGTATGCGAAAGATGAACAACAATTTGTTGATAGTCTTGCTTACATAGAAGAACGCTTCACTTACTATAATGCTTTGTTTGATAAATATAATGATTATGAGAATATCAACAATGTTAAGACCATCAATGATTATGCGGGAATTCAACCGGTCAAGGTAGATGATGCACTGATTGGAATGATTGAAACAGCTATTAGCGATCAAGCAACTTATTCTAAGAAGGTTAATATTGCATTAGGACCGGTCTTAGAAGTTTGGCATAATTATCGTGAGAAAAATGATGGCTCAATTCCAATGCAAGATGAATTAGAGGCTAAAAGACAATTCGTAAATTTAGATAAAGTTGTCATTGACAAACAAGCAAAAACAGTATATTTACAAGATCAAGGGATGTCATTAGATGTTGGTGCAACGGCTAAAGGCTATGCCTGCGAATTAGTTAAACAGGAACTCGTAAGTCAAGGCGTAGATAACTTTTTGATTTCTGCCGGAGGAAATGTCATCGTTCAAGGTAAACGCTTGGTAAAGGCAGGAGCATCTGAATTATCTCAACACCTTCCGGCTTGCCGTGATTATTTCACCATAGATATCCAAAGTCCAGGAAATGGGGCTTATGAAGATGTCAAGGCAACAGTTGCGATTGTTTTAAAAGAAGGTGCGGCAGTTACAAGTGGTGACTACCAACGTTACTTTGTCGGTAACGATGGCGTTAGTTATCATCACCTTGTCGATCCCGATACTTTAACACCAACTCATTATTTCCGCTCTGTAACTATTTTTGCGAAAGATTCCGGCTTAGCTGATTTCTTATCAAGCGCAACTTTCTTAACACCGTTAGAAGAGGGAGTGGAAATGATTGAGAACATCGAAGGTGTCGAAGCGGTTTGGTTATTGAATGATGGTACGATTAAGCATACAAGCGGATTAGTTGAAGGAGAGAATTGTCATTTCTATGTGGAAGTTACTGAATAAATGGGATTGGGCAGTGATTGTCATGACCGCTATCCTTTCTGTTGGTTTATATTTTACTTTTCAAATCTTTTACGGTACGACCTCAGGCACTGTCAATGTTTTCTATGATAATCAATTAGTAGCTTCTTTGGATTTATCAATTAATGAAACGGTATTATTGGAAAAAGAAAAATATCCTTTACTGTTAGACGATTTAGAAGTTCAGGTAGAGGACGGAAAGGTTCGGATTTCAAAAGAAACATCTCCTAATAACATTTGTTCAAAACAAGGTTGGAGTTCATCACCAATTAACCCATTGGTTTGTTTACCTAATCATGTATTTGTTCAGATAGAAAGTGATAATGCACCAACGGAAGGTGCAGATGTGGTGATTCAGTGATGCAAGGAAAAAAAGTAAGGAAAATGACAGAGCTTACGATGCTGTTGGCATTAGGGGTTGTTTTGCATTATGCGGAAGGTCTAATTGAATTGCCTGCAATTCCTGGGGTAAGGTTTGGTTTTGCGAATATTATTGGGTTGATTTGTTTACATATCTACGGACCTAAAGAGATGTTGGAGATTAACTTCGGACGAGTTGTGTTTGCTTCTTTGTTAAACGGAAGACTTTTTTCAACAGGTTTTTTCTTGAGTTTATCAGGGGTGGCACTATGTACGATTATTTCTATTATCGTTTGGAAAATAGGAAAATTTTCTATTTTAGGTATCAGTGTTTTAAGTGGTGTTTTCCATGGCGTAGGACAAATTCTTGCCGTCATGGTGATTTATAACACAAGTGCAATGATATACTATTTGCCGGTATTGACATTAGCCGCTATTCCAACGGGCTTGTTTACCGGATATATTGCATATCTTGTTTTATTACATACTAAAGGAGGCATAAAAAATGGTAATTGAATATACACCAAAAGGTGTTTGCAGCAAAAAGATGACAATTGAAGTAGAAGATGGAAAGATTAAGAATGCGAAAGTAATCGGAGGTTGTAACGGTAATTTACAAGGTATCTGTCGTTTAATTGCCGGAATGGACGTCAATGATGCGATTGCTCGTATGGAAGGTGTTCGTTGTGGATCTAAACCAACTTCTTGTCCGGATCAATTAGCTCAAGCTTTAAAAGAAGCACTTTAAACTGCACTATGCAGTTTTTTTAATACTAAAAGTTAAATTCCTTTCATAAGTTGTGAATGGAGGGGATTAGATGGATTATCGAATGTTTTATACATGGCATGGTATTTGTGGGATACTCTTATTCTTGCAACTTATTTTTATAAAGACTTGGCTGCCGTTTCATCTGTTAGCACTGATTGTATCAATTTTGATTGTATGGCGTTTTTATCGCAATTGTTTTTTTCATATTGAAATATATCTAGGTGTGCTTGTTTTGTATTTATATCGCTTAGCCTTATTGTATTGGTTTAAAACAATCATGCTATTTTGGTGGATATACGGTGTCGGGCTTTTTATTTTAGGCGTTATTTTTATATTTATCGGCTTGAGGCTTTTCTTTCTTTAAAAGCCTTTTTAATTTGGGGGACTTTGTGTATAATAAAGATAAGGTAGAGGAGGCGATAGGATGTTTGGACACTTACAAGTATATAGTGCATATAGTTTTCAAAAAAGCACTATCAGTATTCCTATGTTAATTCAAAGAGCTAAACAACTCGAGATTGATTGTTTGGCATTAACCGATCATCATCAGATGTTTGGCGCGATGGAGTTTATGCACGCTTGTCAAAGTGCCGGCATCCGTCCTATCTATGGCTTAGAAATTACTGTTAATTTTCAAGATAATATATTTCCTGTTGTTTTATTAGCGAAAGATACTCAAGGTTATTTTGGCTTAGTTAAGCTTACCAGTATGCTTCAAGTAGAAGAAAAAAAAGCCCTTGATTTTTCACACATCTTGGACTATAAAGAGCATCTATTTGTTTTATTAAGTGGCGAACAGTCAATTTTATATCGTTTATTGTTAAAGGAACTGCAAAATGAGGCAGTCAATTGTTTAAAAGCCTTGAAAGAAGCCTTAGGTAAACAGTTATATATTTGCCTAGTTGACTTAGGTTTGGCTTTACATAAAAATATCAATGAACAGTTATTAAGCTTAGCTAAAATGCTCAATGTTGTAGTTGTATGTTCTAATGAAGTACGCTATCTTTTTAAAGAAGAAGCCGTAACTTTAAAATACTTGGAAGCTTCCTTAAAACAGCAAGTTATTTCAGGACAAGTCGAATTGGCAAGTCAGGAGGCTTATTTAAAAAGCGAGACAGAGATGAAACAACTTTTCTCTGAAGATATTTTGGCAAATACACGCCGTTTAATGACAATGTGTCAAGCGGAAATTCCTTTAGGACAATTACATTTACCTAAGTTTAAAACGCCTAACCAAGTCTTAAGTAAAGATTACTTAACCGCTTTGTGCAAGGTAGGATTAAAGAAAAGATTTCAAGGTAAAGAGATTCCTGAGGTATATTATGAACGCTTAAAAGATGAATTGAAGATTATTATCGAAATGCAGTTTGCCGATTATTTTTTGATTGTTTATGATTATGTTAGGTTTGCTAAAACACAAGGCATCTTAGTTGGACCGGGGCGTGGGAGTGCAGCCGGGAGCCTTGTTGCTTATGTTTTGGGAATTACCAATGTCGATCCGATTCAATATGATTTAATTTTTGAACGCTTCTTAAATCCCGAACGTATCAGTATGCCGGATATTGATGTCGATTTCCAAGATGACAGGCGTGAAGAAGTTGTTAATTATGTAATAGAGCGTTATGGGAAAGAGCACGTTTGCCAAATAGTAACGTTTAATACTTATGGACCGAAAGTTGCCATCAAAGATTTAGGTAAAGCTGCCGGTATCTCTTTAGTGAAACTTGAACAGATTGCTAAGATGGTACCGACAATGCCTAAGTATAAGAAAACAGCCAGACAAATGTATCAGGAATCTAATGCCTTTCAATCAGCAGTCAGAAAGGAAAAGGCATTAGCTCAAGTCATAGATTCAGTTTTTATAGTTGAAAAATTACCGCGAAATGTATCAACACATGCTGCCGGGGTGGTTTTAAGTGATGAAGATTTAAGCGATGTCATTCCTTTGGCTTTAGGGCCTTCAAAAACAGTGATATCACAATACTCAAAGGATTATATTGAAGAAGCCGGTTTATTGAAAATGGATTTCTTAGGTTTAAGAAATTTAACGATTGTATCTTATATTCTCAAAGGAATTGAAGACCAAACGGGTGAAAAAATTAACTTGAATAATATTCCTTTAGATGATGCTAAGACTTACCAAATGATTGCGGCAGGAGATACATTTGGCGTCTTTCAATTAGAATCGGAAGGTATGGTCTCGTTATTAAGAAAAATTCATACGCAAAATTTTGAAGATGTTGTGGCAGCTATCGCTTTATATCGCCCAGGACCAATGCAAAATATTCCGATTTACCTAGCAAGACGACATCATCAAGAGCCGATTACCTATCTTCATGATGATTTGAAAGATATCTTGGTGTCAACTTACGGTATTTTAATCTATCAGGAACAGATTATGCAAATTGCCACACGCTTTGCCGGTTTTACTATGGGAAAAGCTGATATTTTGCGTAAAGCGATGAGTAAAAAAGAAACAACTTTAATGCAGAAAATGAAAAAGGAATTTATTGATGGTGCTAAAGCTCAAGGTTATCAAGAAGAAACAGCTACATTGATTTATGACAATATTGAGCGTTTTGCCAATTATGGTTTTAATCGTTCCCATTCTGTTGCTTATGCTTTAGTGGCTTTGCAAATGGCTTACTTAAAATCTCACTATCCACTGCAATTTTTCGCTGCTTTACTTTCAAATAATCAATCTAGCGATAAAAATAAATTGATGTGTATGCAGGAAAGTCGCAAGTATGGTGTTGCGATTTTGAAACCGTCGGTTAATTATTCATTTGATCGTTTTACAGTTCAAGAGAATAATATTCGATATTCTTTATTAGCGATTAAAGATGTCGGTATCGCCTCTTATCAAATGATATTGGAAGAAAGAAATAAGAACGGCATTTTTAAGGATTACAATGATTTTGTGACAAGAATGACGCCTTATCGTCTGTCGAATAAGACAATTGAGGCTTTGATAGATGCAGGGGCTTTAGATGAATTTCAGCTAAGTCGTAAGATGATGAAAATCAATTTAGAAAAAGTGAAAAGTGCCTCTGAACAAACGCTTGTAACAGCTATTCAGTTTGATTTAGTTTTGAAATATGCCGAAGATGACCGCTATGAAGTTTTGGAAAATGAAAAACGTGTTTTAGGTATTTATCTTACAACTCACCCGGTTGTCTTATATCGCAATAAAGTGAATATACCAACAGTTCAAGTAGGATATATGGCGGAGGCAGTTAATCAAACGGTCACAAGTGTTTTGTGTATAGAAAGAGTTAAGACTATTCGTGATAAGAAAGGGCAGAATATGTGCTTTTTGACTTGCTATGATGAAACCGGCAATATTGATTGTGTTTTATTTAGTGATCAGTATGAAACTTACCAAAGTTATTTAAAGCGTGGTCAAATGATTTTAGTTGAAGGAAAAGTGTCATTCAGAAATGCCTTATCTTTAAATATTCGGCGCTTAAAAGCTTTGTAAAACGTCAGTTAATAATCTGACGTTTTTTACTTTTGTCATGCCTAAGAATATGGTACAATATGAGAAGGTGATAAAAATGAAAAAAATAGTATTGATTGATGGTAACTATTGGCTTTTTAGTTCATATTATGCAACGGCAACCATGGGAAATTTAATGACCAATAAAGATGGTGTGCCGACTAATGCTGTCTTTGGATTTGCGACAAGATTAGAAAGTGTTTTGAAACAGAATCCGGACGCTATTATGGTTGCGTTTGATGCTAAGGGCAAGACCTTCAGAAACGAATTATTAAAAGACTATAAAGGTACACGCAAAGAAACGCCTCAAGAGTTGAAACAACAGTTTTCAATGGTGCGTGAGTTTCTAGATGCTTACCACATTCCTCATTATGAATTAGAGGGTTATGAAGGTGATGATATTTTAGGAACAGTCGCTAAACAAGCTGAAAAAGAAGGCTATGAGGTGGCTATTATGACCGGTGATAAGGACATGATGCAACTTGTTTCAGAACATATTTCGGTTTATAAAAGAAATACGAAAACCAAGAGCGATGATATTATTACACCGACAACCTTTTATGAAAAATATGGCTTAGAACCAAGTCAAATGCGCGACTTATTAGGATTGATGGGCGATACATCCGACAATATTCCAGGGATTAAAGGGGTAGGAGAAAAGACCGCTTTAAAATTGCTGCATACATATCAGACAATTGAGAATTTAAAAGAACACGCTTCGGAGATTTCCGGTAAAATGGGCGAGAAAATCCGTGAAGGTATTCAAGCCGGTTTAGATTCGAAAAAGATTGCGACTATTTTAACGGATATTCCTTTAGATATTCAAATAGATGATTTGAAATTAAAAGATGATTACTACGATGATTTAGCGGCATTCTACCGCCGTTATGATATGTATTCATTATTAAAAAGATTGGATCATACACTAAGTCCTAAAGAGGAAGAAAGCACATTTACATATGAAATTGTTAAGCAAATGCCTATTTTAAACGAACCTTTTGCTCTGGTTGTCGGGGTTTATGGAACTAATTATCATAAAAGCATTATTTTAGGTTATGCCGTTTATATTCATAATAAAGGTTACTATATCAGCTATGAAGATGCCTTAGAAGATGAAGCCTTCAAGAAAGCTTTAAAAGATCCTCAACTTATGAAATATGGTTATAATGTGAAAAAAGAAATGATTGCGTCAAAATGGAATGGCATTGAAATTGCCGGTTACGGTTTTGACTTGCAATTAGCCAGCTATATTTTAAATCCGTCATTAAAAGATGACTTGAAGATTGTGGCAGAAACCTATGATTACGATGACGTGATGTATGAAGAAGATGTTTTCGGTAAAGGGGCAAAACGTCAAATTCCCGCTTTAGAGAAAGCTGCTCAATATTATTGCCTTCAAGCTAAGGCGATTGCTAGTTTGAAAGAGCCTTTGATTGAGCATTTAAAACAAGAAGAACAGTATGAACTTTATGAAAATATTGAATTACCACTCACTTATATTCTTGCGAAGATGGAATATACAGGGGTGCTAGTTAACGTCGAAACATTGAAAGCTCAAGAATTAGAAATGACAAAGCGAATTGATGTTTTAGAAAAAGAAATCTACGAGCTTGCCGGGGAAAAGTTTAATATTGCTTCACCAAAACAGTTAGGGGAAGTATTGTTTGAAAAGATGCAGTTACCAGGTAGCAAGAAGACCAAAACCGGTTATTCAACAGCGGCGGAAGTGTTAGAAAAGCTAGCACCATTCCACCCGATTATTCAAAAGATTTTAGATTATAGAACCTTAACCAAACTCAATTCAACCTACATTGTCGGTTTACAAGACCAAGTATTTATTGACGGTAAAATACATACTATGTATAATCAGGCTTTAACGCAGACAGGAAGATTAAGCAGCACTGATCCTAATCTACAAAATATTCCGATTCGCTATGAGGAAGGTAAAAAAATCAGGCAAGCCTTTATTCCGGAATACGACTATATTTTATCTTTTGACTACTCGCAAATCGAGTTGCGTGTCGTTGCCGGATTAGCTGATGTTGCAGCATTGATTGAGGCTTTTAACAGCGGTATGGATATTCATACTAAAACAGCCAGCGACATTTTCGGAGTAGCGGTTGATAAGGTGACAAAAGATATGCGCCGTCAAGCTAAAGCGATTAACTTCGGCATTATTTACGGTATGAGTGACTTCGGTTTATCTAATCAGGTAGGTGTTTCAATTATTGAAGCTAAAAACTTTATTGAACGCTATTTTGCTTCTTATCCGGAAATCAAAGCCTATATGGATCATCAAATTGAATTCTGTCAAGAACATGGTTATGTTTCAACGATGATGAATCGACGCCGTTATATCCCGGAAATCAATGAGAAGAACTTTATGCGCCGTGAATTAGGCAAACGTTTAGCTATGAATACGCCAATTCAAGGAAGTGCGGCAGATTTATTGAAGCTTGCCATGATTAAAGTCAATCAATTGATGAAAGAGAAAAAAGTCCAATCTAAAATGATTCTACAAGTACATGATGAATTAGTGTTTGATATTAAAAAAGAAGAATTAGATGTAATGTCTGAAATTATTCGTGAGGGTATGGAACAAGTCTATCCGATGAAAGTGTCATTAAAAGCTGAAGGCAGCTACGGAAAGACTTGGTATGATTTAAAATAATGCCAGAATTACCGGAAGTTGAAACAGTTCGTCAAACATTAAGAAATTTTGTATTAAATCATACCGTCCAAAATGTTGAGGTGCTTTGGCCTAATATTGTGGAAGGAGAGCTTGAACGTTTTAAAACAGCGCTTCAAGGTCAAAAACTGTTAGAAATAGATAGAAAAGGAAAGTATTTAATTTTCCTTTTTGACAATATCGCTATGATTTCTCATTTGCGTATGGAAGGTAAATACTTATATGAACCTAGTGATACACCAATTGAGAAGCATAGTCATGTCATTTTCCATTTAGATAACAAGGTGGATTTGCGTTATCACGATGTCCGTAAATTCGGACGTTTGGCATTAGTGGAAAAAGAAGATTATTTACATAGTCTTCCTTTAACTAAAGTAGGGAAAGAACCCTTTGATTTAGATGCGACTACCTTGAAAGCCTTATTTTCCAATTGTCGTCAGCCTATTAAAACAGCTTTATTAGATCAAAGCAAGATTGCCGGATTAGGTAACATCTATGCCAACGAGGTTTTATTTAGAGCAGGGATTCACCCATTGAGCTTAGCTTGTGATTTATCTTTAGCTAGGTTACAAAAAATTTTGGATACATCATGTGAGGTTTTAAATGAAGCCATTGCCAAAGGCGGGACAACCATTCGTTCATTTAGCTCGAACGGTATTCATGGTTTATTTGCGCTAGAGTTAGATGTTTACGGAAAAGAAAACGAGCCTTGTTGTCGATGTGGGGCAACAATCGTCAGTCAAAAAATAAATCAACGCACAGCGTTTTACTGTCCAAAATGCCAAAAACTCATACGTAAAAGGAAAAAGTAGGTGAAAATTATGTCTTCAGTTATTGGAATTACCGGCGGAATAGCCTCAGGCAAAAGTGCTGTTTCACAATATTTGCATGCACAAGGATATCCTGTAGTCGATTGTGATTTATTGACAAGAAAGGCTTATGTCGATTGTTTTGAAGCAATCAAAAAAGCTTTTCCTAACTGTATCGATGGACAAGAAATTAATCGAGCTAAATTGGGACAACAAGTTTTTAATTGTGCCAAGGATAAAAAGAAATTAGAAGAAATTATTCATCCTTATTGTCGTATGAAGATGGAAGAGGCGATTAAAAATCAGGAAAGCGAATTGTTGTTTTTGGATATTCCTTTGCTGTTTGAAGCTAAGATGGAAGATTTATGCGATGAGATATGGGTCATTTATGTCGATGAAAAAACACAGTTAAATCGTTTGATGGCACGCAATCATTTAAGTTTAGAAGAAGCCATGTTGCGCATAACTGCCCAAATGCCCTTGGAAAGAAAAAAAGACTTAGCCGACGTGGTTATCGATAATCGAAAAGATATAGCAAGATTATATGAACAAGTGCAAAAAAGATTGGAGGAGTACGATGAATACTAAGACAAGTCAAGATACATATCAAGTTTACTGTAAAGGCTATTTGGGCGAAGACAGAGTACGTACTTTAACGCTTTTGTATCAGCCCTTAGCTAAAGCTGAGTCCTTTGCACTTTATATGTCTTTGTATCATGAAGTAGAAAGAGGAAGAATTCTCAACACACCTTCCACCCATTACCGCTTAATGCATATTCTGCAAATGAATATTACAACACTCGAGGATAGTTTAGCGTGTTTAGAGGGCTTAGGGTTGCTTCGTACTTATCAGAAACAAGAAGGTAATCAAGCCGATTATATTTATGAGGTTTTGATGCCTTTAAGCCCACGCCATTTCTTTAAGAATGCCTTGTTGAATACACTCTTATACAGAAGTTTAGGGGAAGTTGATTATGAAAAAACACGTTTCTATTTCAGCTGTCCGCAAATTGATGAAAAGAAATATCGCAATATTACCAGAAGGTTTGATGAAGTGTTCCATGTTGATTTAGACAATGAGCATTTAGTTCTTGCTAAAGATCAGTTTGGACAAGATATTCAAAAAGAACCGCAAGTCGCTTATGATTTGGAGATGTTTTATCGAGGATTGCAGGATTATCAAATTCCTTTAAGTGCGATTACAAAAGAAGTTGAAAAAGCCATTTGTCAGTATGGAACAATCTATCATATCGCACCTACAATTATGCGTGAGTTGATTTATGATGTTTACGATCACCATCAAATTATCATTGAGGATTTACAAAAAAGATGCCTGCGTTATTATGAATTTGAAAAACAAGTTCAGCCTAAAGAGGTTTATGCCAAACACCCAAAACCTAATCACAATCAGCCGGCTAAAAATAAACGCGAAGAAAAAATAAGACAGATTGCCTCTTTAAGTCCTTATGAATATTTATGTGCTTTACAAAACGGCAGCGCTCCTACGGCAAGGGATTTGAGCCTAATCGAAAACTTATTAACTAAACAACAATTGCCTAGTGGTGTGGTCAATGTGCTGATTGAAACTGTATTAAGAATGAATCATGGGCAATTACCTAGAAACCATTTAGAATACTTGGCAGGGACATTTGCCAGAAAGAAAATTGATACAGTTGAAAAAGCGATAGAAGAAGCTAAAGTCTATATGGCAAGCAAAAAGAATTTAGATGTACAGATTGAAAAACCAAAGGTTCAAGAGATTTCCAAAGTTGAAAAAGAAGAATATGAAGCCTTGCGTAAAGAAATTGAAATGATGTTGAAAGGTGGTTAAAAAAGTGGATACACTAAGAAATATAATCGTTAAAGATGATGCCTTTTATAAGCGTAAAAAAGAAAGTGTTGATAGCTTGTTGCAAAATCCCAAAATTGCTAAGTTACTAGAACAATATCAATTAGACAGAAGGTTTGTGGAAGATCATTGGATTGATTTTTTAAACTTTGAAGAAGATTTGCAGCAATGTGCTTTATGCCAAGGTATTGAGCAATGTCCGAAAAGTTTTAAAGGCTATATGCGTGAATTGAATATTGTCGATGGTGAAATCACAAATACATTTAAAGTTTGTCCCTATGGGGCGAAGCTAGATGAACAAAGACGAGTTTTTAGCCATGTTTCAGGCAATATGCCTAAAGAGATGCTTTTGGTTACCTTTTCTGATTTGAATTTGGATAATGACGGAAATTTAATTTTATTAGTAAAAAAACTAATCGACCAGACTACTAATTTCAGTCCTAAAGGTATCTATGTTCACGGTGAAATGGGAAACGGCAAAACTTATGTGATGCAAGCTTTCTGCAATCTTTTAGCTTCAAATAATCAAGACTGTGCTTTTGTTTCCGTGCCACAGTTGCTTCAGGATTTGAAAAGCTATTTCAATAAAGATGAGGATAATGGGATTGCCCATTTAAAAGAAGTGCCATATTTAATATTAGATGATATAGGAGCCGAAACCGTTAGCCCATGGGCTCGTGATGAAGTTTTATATAACCTTTTAAATGAAAGAATGTTAAGAAAATTACCGACTTACTTCACAAGCGTTTATAACCTTCATGAACTAGAACAGCATTATACACAAAATAAAACAACAGATGAAGCCATCAAAGTTAAACGTCTGATCGAAAGAATTTCGGCTTTAGCTAACAGCTTTTTGTTAGTGGGGCATAAATTCAGATAAAATCTTTTATAATTAGGTATGTCAATCAGGATTTTATTTTCATTTGGGAAAATTTATGGTAAAATGTAGATATAAAGATACTACAGAGAGGTGGAAATTATGGTAAAAAGTATCGGTATTTTAACATCTGGTGGAGATGCGCCGGGAATGAATGCGGCAATTCGTGCGGTTGCACGTACTTGCTTAAACAAGGGCATTGAAGTTTATGGTATTGAACAAGGCTTTAAAGGACTTTATGATGGCTTGTTCATTAAATTCGATCGTCGTTCAACAAGAAATATTATCAATCAAGGTGGAACGATGTTGCGTTCAGCTCGCTTTCCCGAATTTAAAGATGAAGAAGTCCGCAAAGTTGCCGTTCAACAATTAGAAAAAGTAGGAATTGAAGCATTAGTTGTCATCGGTGGCGACGGAAGCTATAATGGTGCAATGCGTTTGACTGAAATGGGGGTCAACTGTATCGGTATTCCCGGAACAATAGATAATGATATTCCTAAGACCGAAGTTACAATTGGATTCGATACAGCATTAAATACAATTGTTGATGCTTTGGATCGTTTAAGAGATACCTCTAGCTCACATCAGCGTTGTACTATTTTGGAAGTCATGGGGCGCCACTGTGGAGATTTAGCTGTTTGGGCAGGGATTTCATGTGGTGTTGAATTGATTGTCACAAGCGAGTTAGGGTATAATGAAGAAAAAATTATTGAACGTTTACGTATTTCTAAACAGTCAGATAAAAAACACGCTATTGTGGTTATTACCGAAGGAATTACAGATGTGCACGCTCTAGCTAAAAAAGTCCAAGAAGCTACCGGATTTGAAACAAGAGCGAATGTTTTAGGACATATGCAACGTGGCGGACGCCCAAGTGCCAGAGATAGAGTTTTAGCAAGCCGTATGGGGGTCTTTGCAGTGGAATTATTGGAAGCCGGACACGGCGGAGAATGTGTCAGCGTTGTTAACGGACGTTTAGAAGGCTTAGATATTATCGAAACATTATCTAAACCAAGAGAAACAGATTATAGTATTTACGAAGATGCTGTAAAACTTCGCTAATGGATAAAGTATAGGAGGGTGTAAAGTGAAAGAGATTGAAAAGAAAACAAGAATTGTTTGTACTATTGGACCTGCTTCTGATAACGAAGCTATGTTAAGAAAACTTATCAATGCAGGTATGAATGTTATGCGGCTTAACTTTTCACATGGTTCTCACGAGGAACACGCAGCTCGTATTGAGTTATTAAGAAAACTCACAGAAGAGTTGCATTGTCCGGTTGGAATTATGTTAGATACAAAAGGACCTGAAATCAGAACACATGATTTTGTTGGGGGGCAAACTCAGTTTCATAAAGGTCAGGTTGTACGTATCGCAGCAGATGAAATCGAAGGCACAAGTGATCGCTTTTCCATCACTTATCATAATCTGTATCAAGATGTTAAACCGGGTGGTTTCATTTTAGTCAACGATGGACAGATTTCATTATTGGTAGACCACGTTGAAGGCACTGATATCGTTTGTGTATGTGCTAATGACGGTATCGTTAAAAATAAACGTGGTATTAACGTACCGGGAATTGCGATTCAATTAAATTATCTATCAGAAAAAGATATTGCCGACATTGAATTTGGCTGTCGTCAAAATGTTGATTTTATTGCAGCATCTTTCACTAGAAGAGGGCAAGATATTTTAGATATTAAGCGTATGTTAGTTGAAAATAATCGACCAAACATTCGTGTTATTGCCAAAATTGAAAACTCCGAAGGTGTTGAAAAAATTGACGAAATCTTAAAAGTAGCTGATGGGGTCATGGTTGCTCGTGGTGATTTAGGTGTAGAAGTACCGGCAGAAGATGTACCGTTAATCCAAAAACAAATTATCAGAAAATGTAATGAAACAGGTAAAGTTGTTATTACGGCAACTCAAATGCTAGAAAGTATGCAACAAAATCCACGTCCTACACGTGCGGAAGTATCAGATGTCGCCAACGCAATTATGGACGGCAGTGATGCGGTAATGTTATCAGGCGAATCAGCAGCTGGGAAATATCCTGAAGAAGCGGTTGAAACAATGGCTAAAATCGCAGCTAAAACAGAAGAGGGCTTAGATTATTCTCGTTTCTATAAACATGCTGTTAAGACAAGTAAGAAGGACTCGTCAGAAGCTATTTGTATGTCAGTAGCTGAAATTGCTTATGAATTTAAAGCGGCTGCCATCGTTGCCTTTACAATGACCGGTTTCACTGCGGAAAAAATGTCAAGATATCGTCCGCAATGTCCGATTATTGCAGCTACTCCAAATAGTGAAGTGATGAATAAATTGGCACTTTCATGGGGCGTAACACCTGTGATGTGTCGAAGTGTACCAAGCACGGAAACAATGCTGAATTATGCGGAACTGTTAGCTAAAGAATATGGCTGTGAGGCAGGACAGATGGTGATTGTTACCGGTGGAGCACCAGGGCGTCCTGGACAAACGAACTTCCTTAACTTGATTACATTGAAATAAATTAAGGTTGACAAATTCAAGAAATGTTGTAAAATACAAATATAAATCCAAAAAGCAAAGAACAGGACATGTCTAATCTATTAGCGGTTTAGAGAGGAAACGGTCGGTGAAAGTTTTCCCAAAGATGATTAGGAACTACCTGCAAGCTGCACTCGAAAGAGAATGCCGTTCACTGCGTTAAAGTGTTGAGGCAATACATTGATTGTATTGTAAATTAAGGTGGTACCACGAGATTTCGTCCTTAGGCGAAATCTTTTTTTATGATTAAGAAAAGGAGAGAGATAAAATGGCAGAGTTAAAAAACTTTAAAGATGACAAAGAATTAAGTGTTTTAAACCATTCATGTGCTCATGTGATGGCACAAGCGGTTAAACATCTATATCCGGAAGCTAAATTTTGGGTTGGACCCGTTGTTAGTGAAGGCTTCTACTACGAT
>CAJUOR010000045.1:1355-15090 GCA_910588165.1 uncultured Thomasclavelia sp. | reverse complement strand
TTGTGCAAAGGCAGATTGTGAAAGGATTGTAGTGATGCCGGATTTTAACAGAAAGCGGCCAAAAGCTTATGCCCCGACAACCGATGATTTTAAGAATGCAAATAAATGGCTTGTCAGTTATCACGAAGCATTTTCTATGTTGGATAAAGGATTTGAAGGTGGGAATTTACCTTTTCAAATGTACGACAATCCGTTTGAGATATTTAATGTTCTATTTCGAGAATATTTGTTTCCTATGTTTAGTGAATTTTTATGTGAGATCCCTGAATTTAATGTTGATTTTTATTATGCTGATTACTATACCGTTATTTATGAACAAGAACTATTGTTAGTGTTTCAAACGCAAGATATTGATTATATGCTGTTTTATGATATTACTTTAAATAGAATCACCGGATTTTGCATTTCTTTTGCAAATTGATGAATACTTCTTGTCATCTTGCTTCATATAATTGAAGCCGAGGTGATAGAGATGAAGAGTTTTGGTAAAGTGATTATGGTTGGCGTTGTGCTTGCCGGTATTATTATCAGGAAAGATATGGATAACAAGGATATAGCTAATGTTAATATTTCAAAAAGCCAAGAATATTGTACGCTTAATGTACCATATATCAATCAATTAGAAAAATATCCGACCGGTTGTGAAAGTGTCAGTAGCGTTATGGTATTGCAATATTTAGGGTATGATATAAGTGTTGACACATTTATTGATGATTATTTGCCTAGAGGAAAAGAACCCTTTGACAATGGAGCCGGCTTAGTAGGGGATAGTTACAATAGCTTCTTTTTAGGAAATCCATATGCTACGTCAGGATTTGGCTGCTTTGCTCCGGTTATTGAAAAAGCCCTTAAACAAATCGTTGATGGTAAGCACGAGGTTGAAGTTTTGTATCACCAAAGCTTAGAAAGTCTATGTCATCAGTACATTGATGAAGGCATTCCGGTTATTTTATGGGCAACCATGTATATGCAAGCACCGGTTGAGGCTTTTGATTACATGGATTGGGCAACCGGAGAAATGCTGACCTGGATTCAACCAATGCATTGTTTAGTCTTAACCGGCTATGATGAGTATTATTATTATTTCAATGATCCTATGGTTGATGCTAACACTAAATATTTAAAAGCTGATGTAGAAGTAGCTTATAGAGGGTTAGGAAGTCAAGCCATTGTCATCTTATAAATTTAAAGAACCAAAATAGTCAAAAACTGTTTTGGTTTTTGTTTGAGGAAGAGCACATGAAAAAAGGCGTGGTATTGTTATTGATAAAAAAACAAAAAACACTTGAATAATTGTTCATATAAGTATATACTAAACGTATGAATAAGTATTCATGTATTGAAGGGAGATGTCAAAATGGAAAAAGTTTATCAAATCAAAGGCTTAGATTGTGCTAATTGTGCAGCTAAAGTTGAAAAAGCTTTAAGTCAGATTGATGGTTTTGAAGATGTATCACTTAATTTTATGAAAGAACGTTTAACGATTGTAACCGACCGTTTAGATGTTAAAGAAGTAGCTATGGCTTGTATTCAAAAAGCGGAAAGCGGCGTAACGCTTACGGAGTTACCTGCTTTAAAAAAGACTACTTCAAGTCAGCGTGTTTTCTTATTAGAGGGGATTGACTGTGCTAACTGTGCAAGAAAGGTTGAGCAACGTACGGCTAAGTTAGATAAAGTTGAAGATGTGTCTGTCAACTTTATGCAAAAGAAATTGTATTTAAAATCCAGTCGCCAAGACTTAGTGGCAGAAATTCAAAAAATTTGCGATGGTGTGGAAAGTGGCATGAAAGTCAAGGAAGTTAAGAAATTAGCTTTATCGCAAGGCAAAAAGAACGCTTCTTTCAAAACAGCCCCTTCATTCCATCAACTGATTTTTGTGATTGAGGGCTTGGATTGTGCTAACTGTGCAAGAAAGGTAGAGGAAAGCGTCGCTAAATTAGAAGGAGTTAAAGAAGCCCAACTCAACTTTATGCAGAAACGTTTATATATCACATCATCTAAACAATATACTAAAGAAGATATTCAAAATGTTGCTCAAGCTGCTGAGCCTGAGGTTGTGGTTTTAACATTAAATGATTTGAAAAAGTGCGACGTCAAAGCGGAAGAGCAAGTTGACACAAAGAAAACATTCAATTGGAAGTTTGCGATTTTAGCTGTTGTTTTTGTGGTCAGCTTAATATCAGCTATGGTATTTAAAGAGGAGTCTTATCATTTTGTTTTTTGGATTATCGCTTACTTAACGATTGGCTATAAAGTTTTAAAAACAGCTTTAATGAATATGACAAGGGGGCAGGTTTTTGACGAAAACTTCCTCATGGCATTAGCAACATTAGGAGCATTAGCGATTCAAGAATACCCAGAAGCAGTGGCGGTTATGGCCTTTTATCAAATTGGGGAATATTTTCAAGGAAAAGCGGTTGACTCAAGTCGTCGTTCCATTGAAGAACTCATGAATATCCGTCCTGATTTTGCCCGTGTTATTCGTCAAAAAGAAGTTTATGAAGTTGATCCTTCAGAGGTGGAAGTCAATGAGCAGATTGAAATTCGTCCCGGAGAACGTGTGCCAATGGATTGTATTGTGATTAAGGGACAAAGCATGGTTGACACATTTAGTATTACCGGTGAATCCGTTGGACGTCAAGTGAGTGAGCATAGTGAATTAGTCAGTGGTTTTGTCAATCAAAGCGGAACTTTAATTGCACGAGTTACAAATCGCTATGAAGATTCTGCGGTTAGCCGTATTTTAGATTTAGTGGAAAATGCCACTAACAAGAAAGCCAAAACGGAGAAAGTCATTACTCGCTTTGCAAGAATCTATACTCCGGTTGTAGTTATTTTAGGCTTGATTATCGCCTTAGTCGTGCCAACGGTCTTTCATTTAGATTACAGTACTTGGATTTATCGTGGTATGATTTTCTTGGTTGTATCATGTCCTTGTGCTTTGGTGCTGTCAGTCCCATTAGGTTATTTTGCGGGAATCGGAGCAGGTAGTAAGAACGGTATTTTAATTAAAGGAAGTAATTATTTAGAAGCTTTGGATAAAGTCGATACTATTGTTTGTGATAAGACAGGCACTTTAACTAAAGGGAAATTTGAAGTGATGCAAGTTAATACAACAACAGACGAAAAGCAATTCATGGAATATGTCGCTTATGCTGAGTCTAATTCTCATCATCCGATTGCTCAATCTATTTTAAAGACTTATGATCAAAAAATTGATCGAGCACGCATGACTTTAAATGAAGAAGTTGCGGGTATGGGTATTCATGCTGTGGTTGATGGTAAAGATATTTATGTAGGTAACAGTCGTTTAATGGAAGCTCAAAACATCGATTATGAAGTAGTTCAAAGTTATGGTAGTATTGTTTATGTGGCTATTGATCATCAATTTGCGGGAAGCGTTGTTGTGGCAGATCAGTTAAAAGATGAAACTAAACAGACGATTAAAGATTTGCAATCTTTAGGTATGAAAGTTGTCATGTTGACAGGTGATGTTAAGGAAACAGCTTTAGCTATCGCTCAAGAATGTGGCATTGATGAAGTTCGCTATGAACTATTACCTGATCAGAAAGTTAGCTGTGTTGAGGGTTTAGGCGAACACGTTGCGTTTGTCGGCGATGGTATCAATGATGCACCTGTATTGGCTCGTTCAAGTGTTGGTATTTCTATGGGCGGCTTGGGAAGTGATGCAGCAATAGAGGCAAGTGATATTGTTTTAATGGACGATCAACTTCACAAGATTGTAGATAGCATTAAACTAGCCAGACGTACAAAGCGGATTATTAAACAAAATATTGCTTTCTCTTTAGGCGTTAAAGGATTAGTTATGATTTTATCTGTCTTTGGTTTATCTAGTATGTGGCTAGGTGTCTTTGCCGATGTTGGTGTAGCTTTTATTGCCGTGGTGAATAGTTTAAGAATTTTAAGGGACTAATTGTCCCTTTTTTATAATATCAAAAAAATCGAGTTATTTTAACTCGATTTCAATTACTGTATCAATGGCATTTGGTAAAGTGGAACGATCGGATAACTTCACAAAGACCACATCAGGATAATTGTTGACCGTCCAATAATCCATCGGCTTGATTTCCGTGCCATCAGATAAAAGGCGTAATTTCTTAATTCTATCTTTTGGAATGCCGTAAAGTGGAATACCGCCAATGGCATTTTCCATAATGTGATAGTAGACAAATTTACCGTTTTGGGTTAGGCGACCATTTTCCGGCTTGGCGAACTCGCTTGTCTGTCCGCCGTAAATGGATTTGCTGTACTCGTGCATCCATGCGGCAATTTCTTGAAGAATAGCAACTGATTCTTTAGGAATTTCACCTCGGGCATTTGGTCCGACATTCAGCAACATATTACCGTTTTTACTGACGCATTCAACTAATTTCTTGATAATTGTCGAAGCTTCTTTGAAGTTATGGTCGTGAGCGACATAGCCCCAATTATCGTTCATTGTAATACAAGCTTCCCAAGGGACAGGCTCGCCTAATTCGTTTTGAATGCCATGAGGTGGAATGACTTGTTCGGGGGAAACGTAATCACCCGAATAAGGTAGCGGATTAGTAGTAGCAATTGAACCGAATCCCTCGCCGCTGACTTCTAAACGGTTGTCTAAAATAATATCAGGTTGTAGACGGCGAACCATTTCCACTAACTTTGTTGCCTCCCAATAATCACCACGTTTGTCATCGTATGAGAAATCAAACCACATCATGTCTAGCTTACCATAGTTGGTACATAGCTCTTTAACCTGATTGTGCATAAACTCAAGGTAATTTTTAAAATTAACCGGTTTATCAAAGTCTTTATGGTTACGCATTGGAGCGTGGCGATCATGATACTGTTCAAAATCAGGGTGATGCCAATCAATGATAGAAAAATATAGTCCAACACGAATGCCTTCTTCTCTAAAGGCTTCTAAAAATTCTTTGACAATATCTCTTTTAAAAGGTGTATTCGTTACTTTAAAATCAGTGTAAGCACTGTCGTATAAACAAAAACCATCATGATGCTTAGCTGTTAAAATAGCATATTTCATTCCGGCTTCTTTTGCTAATTTAGCCCAAACTTTAGGTTCAAAGTGATCGGGGTTAAATTCTTCAAAAAAGGGCAAGTATTCTTCCTCCGACATTTCTTCCACGCTTCTGACCCATTCGCCTCGTGCGGGAATGGCATATAGCCCCCAATGAATAAACATTCCAAAGCGGTCATGACAGAACCACTGCATTCTTTTTTGATAAGCTTCTTTATTAAACATAGAATCCTCCTATTTAGTGGTAAAATGGTAAACAGCACCGATTATATTGGCATCGTTATGATATTTACAAGTACGTACGACTGGTCGAATATGGGCAATCGGAATTTCTTTAAAAATGACATCTAACCTTTGATTGATTTGGTCAACTAAGTCATCACGTGCCGAAACACCTCCTCCAATGACAATAACTTCAGGGTCATAAGTATATTGCAAGTTGTAAATACCCATAGCCATATAATAATAGAAGCGATCGACTTCTTCAAAATAGATGTTGTCTTCAGCGACATGGTCAAAAATCTCAGCACCATTTAAGCTACTAGGGTCAACATTTTTGCGTTTAGCGACACGATTGATTAAAGCAATCGTTGAACCGACATCGCTCCATGTTGAGAATTTTTTGTTGACTTCATCAAAAATCATAATTTCATAGCCATATTCACCGCCATGTAAATGGACTCCACGGTGAATTTTTTTATCTTTAATGACAGCTCCGCCGATTCCCGTTCCGCTTACGACAAACATACTGTCTTGTACATCGCTGGCATTACCGATCCAAACTTCTGCTAGGGCTGCGCAGTTAGCATCATTTTCCATTTCTACACGTAAATTAGTGCGTATTTCTAAATCTTTTTTGATATTTGGTCCGTGAATATAAGGTAAAGCGCTAGAACCGCCGATGATACCTGTGTTGCTGTCAACCGCCCCGGGTAAGCTCATAGCGATTCCTTCAACTTGTTGCTTGTCGGTCGCGATGTTGACAATGTTGTCTATAAGAAGATAAAACCTCTCTAATGATGTAGGCGTTTTAGCTTTCCAGTTATGACTTATATTTCCTTTTTCATCAACTAATGCGACTTTGATAGATGAGCCACCGACATCAATCCCAATATAGTATTTCATAATAACCTCCTGTTTCCTTTTTTAAATTTATTATAGCCAGATTTTTAGCAGAATGCAATTTATTGCTGATAACGTTTTTTGATAATTTCGATACAGCCCTCAATCCCAAATTTAGAACTGTCTAATGTAATATCATAGTTGGCAAGATGTCCCCATTTTTTATTGGTGTAATAGTTGTAGTAGGTCGCACGATTTTTATCAATATGATAAACCTTTGATTTCGTATCGCCATCATCATCGTGATATTCCTCTTTGATTCGCACCATGCGATCTTGTAAAGGGGCATGGACAAAAACTCGCAAAATATCAGGTTGATCTCTTAGAATATAATCAGCACAGCGTCCGATGATGACACAGCTTTCCTTGGCTGCTTCACGAATAACTTCCGACTGAATCAAGAAGACTTGGTCATTTAAAGATAAATCATTAGGGCTGATAGATGAAGAGAACATTGATAAAAAGTATGAGATAGGGTGTTGGGTTTGTTGCTCTGTTTTTTCAAACAGCGATATATCAAAGCCACTTTCCTTACATGAACGTAAAATGATTTCCCGATCATAAAACGGAATACCTAAATCTTTAGCTAATTTTTCACCGATAGCTCTGCCACCTGAACCATATTCACGACTGATTAAAATCACTTTTTTATTAGACATAATTACCCTCCTTATCTGTAAGCGTATTCACAATTATATTATAAGCGATAAAGTGGATAAAAGAAAGTGAAAAAAGGATTTTCGTACTCTGAAAAAAATGATATGATACAAAGTGTGTAAGGGAGGCTTACAAAAATGAAATATGAAGCGATTATTTATGATTTAGATGGAACATTATTAGATACAATTGCCATGAATATGTATCCGTTAATCAAAATTATTAAAGAGGAGCTAGGTATTGAAAAGACGTTTGAAGAAGTGAAACATTGTTTTTCAATGACCGGTAAACAGACCCTTGACTATTGGGGGATTGATTATGAACGCGTATATCCTAGATGGGTTCAATATGTCAATGAATATGAAAAAGGAGCTGTTCCTTTTGAAGATGTTGTCCATATACTTAAGTTATTTAAAAAGGCAGGGATCAAACAAGCGGCTTGTTCAGCCAAAACGTATGCCCAATATGAGATTGATATGCAAATTGATAATTTAAAAGACTATATGGATACTGTCGTTTTATTTGAAGATACAAAAAAACATAAACCCGATGCCGAGCCGCTATGGCTATGTGTTGAAAGATTGGGAATTTCTCAAGATAAGGTTTTATATGTCGGTGATGCTTTAGCCGACGGCTTGGCTTGTCAGTCTGCCGGTATCGATTTTGCTTGGGCAAAATGGGCGGGTATTGAAGTAGAAAATATGCCTAAAGCCAAGTATGTGTTACATTCCGTTAAAGATTTATGGGAGTTGATGCAAGATGAATAGATTTTTAGGGCATTTCAAAACAATTACCCGCCATAAGCTAAAAGTGATGAAAGTTTGTTTTAAGATCGGTTTGTATAAACAAGGGCTATTACATGACTTATCTAAATATAGTCCGATTGAATTTTTAGTCGGTGTTCGCTACTATCAAGGTTATCGCAGTCCAATCGACAAAGAAAAAGAAATCAAGGGCTATTCGCAAGGCTGGTTACATCATAAAGGGCGCAATCGACATCATTGGGAGTATTGGCTGGATTTTGACAGTCATAAGCAATTAAAAGGTATGCCTATGCCTAAAAAATATATTGCAGAAATGTTTTGCGACCGTGTTGCCGCATCTACTATTTATTTGAAAGAAAAATATACAGACGGAAGTCCCTTAGATTATTTTTTGAATAGTCAACACTATATCATTATGCACCCGCAAACCCAAGCCACCATTGAAAGATGGTTACGGCTTTTGGCTGAAAATGGTTTGGATAAAACTTGCACTATCATTAAACAAGAATTAAAAGAAGATCAAAAAAGATAGAGTTGTTTTAATAACACTCTATCTTTTTAACTATTTTCTATAAAAGTGGCTGTCATTTCAATCCAAGCTGTTTTAAAACCGCTCGTATAAGCGTTGCGTTTTGAGGTAATATTTCCCCATGCACAACAATAAAAAGGAACTTTACCATAGCGAATGATTTCACAGGCCGGTTGGCTTGTCAAACTAGCGGCAATTCCTTGGTGGCGATATTCAGGTAGGAGATCAATACCGATTTGCCACATTTCTTCACCGTCCATTGAACAAGCGGCTAAACCAATCAAGCGCTCACCATCATACGCACCTATACCTAAAACATCTAAGTGCACTCTATTTGCACATAAAGCATTGGACCATGTATCAATATATAGATCTTTAAAATCTGCTTGGTGAAGAATTTTTGTTTTGTATGCACAAGCAAGAGGCTTTAAAAGTTTTAAATCAGGCAAAAAATATTCGGATAAATAAGTAACTTGCATTTGCTTGGTTTTAAGAAAATCGTTGAGTTTTAAAAGTTGAGGTGTTTCAAAGGCTCTGTAGTTAGGGTATTGTTCAATATAAGCCTTGACTTCATCTTGGATTTTTTCATGACAAGAAGCCACGATATTATGACCGTAAGTAATTAGATGACAGCTTAAAGGAAGTTCATAGCATTTTTTAGCTTTGGGGTGGGACTTGGCGATTGTCAAGACATTGTCATGTTTTAAAAAATCTTGGGGTAGGCAATTAAAATCATAAGCCGATTGTTGCAAAGCCTGTTGCTTGATATATTGCTGTTGCATGAAATTCCTCCTTAAATTAGCTTTTTAAAATTATAGCATTTTTTACATGGAACGTAAATGATATTATCTATCAGCTATTTTATGCTCAAAAATAAGAAAACACAACTAAAATTTAGTAAATATATTAGATGTATTTTAGTAAATAATATTATTGTTTACTAAAATGTTGACATCAGTTACTAAAGTGATAAAATGAAATTAAGGAGGAAAGGGTATGAATCATGAAATCAACAGACTTATTCATTTTGCTTTGCAACATCGCTTGATAGATGAAAATGATATGGATTATGCGATTAACTTATTGTTAGAGGTATTTTGTTTAGATGATTTTGAGTATGAGGAAATCGACGAGCATTTAGAAACAGCTACGCCTATTTTAGAAAACGTTTTAGCTTATGCCATTCAAGAACATCTCATCGAAGATAGTATAACTGCTAAGGATTTGTTTGATACAAAAATAATGAACTGCTTGATGCCTAGACCCAGTGAAGTCATCAAACAATTTGAGCAGTTGTATCAAAAATCACCTCAAGAAGCCACAAACTATTATTATCATTTATCTATTGCTTCTAACTACATTAGAAAAGCACGAACAGATCAAAATATTGGCTTTAAAAGGTTTTATCGGTACGGTGAAATGGAGATAACCATCAATTTATCTAAGCCGGAAAAAGATCCTAAAGAAATTGCTAAGGCGAAATTAGTTAAAACAAGTGGGTATCCTAAATGTTTATTATGTAAAGAAAATGTTGGGTTTGCGGGAGATTATAATCGTCAAGCTAGACACACCCATCGCATTATCCCGCTTTGTTTAGATGGTGATGATTACTTTTTACAATACTCACCTTACGTTTATTACAACGAGCATTGTATTGTCTTTAATAAAATCCATCAGCCGATGCAAATTCATCGAGCTACTTTCCAACATTTATTATCATTTGTAGAAAAATTCCCTCATTATATGTTAGGTTCAAATGCTGATTTACCGATTGTAGGAGGGTCTATTTTAACGCACGATCATTTTCAAGGAGGAAGCTATACGTTCCCGCTTGAAAAGGCAAAAGTTATTAAGACATTGGAATTAAAGCGTTATCCGGATTTGAAAATAGAAATTCTATATTGGCCATTGGCGACTATTCGTATAACTTCCAGCCATCAGCAAGCTATCGTTAACTTTTCTGATGATTTGTTGCAGGCATGGAAACAGTATTCGAATGAAGCATTAGACATTATCTCACATAGTGGAAATATACCTCATAACACAATTACACCAATTGCCAGAATGAAGCAAGGGATCTATCAAATGAATTTAGTCTTACGAAATAATCGTACCAATCAACAATATCCAGATGGTATTTTTCACCCTCACCCTCATTTGCATCATATCAAAAAAGAGAATATCGGTTTGATAGAAGTAATGGGATTGGCGATTTTACCGGCACGTTTAAAAGAGGAGTTAAAATGTTTAAGAGAATGCCTATTGCATCAACAAAGCCTCCAGGCTTATCCATGTTTAGAAAAACATCGGGATTGGTATTGTGAATTAGAGCGGGGACATACCATTACCCAAGAAAATGTCGATGAAATTTTGGCAGAGGGCTTAACGCAGAAGTTTGTGGAAGTTTTAGAAAATGCCGGTGTTTTTAAAATGGACCAAACAGGAATTGAAGCATTGGTAAGTTTTGTTCAATCATTAGATAGGGAGGGATAGTAATGATTAGCGTTATTTCTCAAATAGATGAGAAGATTGATTTAATTGAAATGAAAAGCGATGCGTTAGAAATTGTCGTATCTAATTACGGTTGTACGATTGTTAAGGTATTGATGAAGGACAAAGATGGTCAAGTTGGTGATGTTGTTTTAGGCTATGATGATTTTACTTCTTACCAAACATCAGACGGTTATTTAGGGGCTTTGGTTGGACGCGTTGCCAATAGAATTAAAGCCGGTAAGTTTACTTTAAATCAACAAGAATATACCTTAGCTATCAATAATGGGCCTAATCATTTACATGGGGGGATTAAAGGTTTTAGCTATCAGACTTTTGATTACACCATTAAAGATGAACAGACGATTGAATTTCATTATTTATCTAAGCATCAAGAGGAGGGCTATCCCGGTAATCTTGACTTGAAGGCAATTTATACATTGATTCACGATACTTTAAAGATTCAGTATTTAGCGACTTGTGATGAGGATACCTTAATCAATCTTACAAATCACTCTTATTTCAATCTCTCCGGTAAAAAAGAAAGTATTGACGGACATCTTTTGCAAATCAAAGCAGATCAATATGCCTGTGTTGATTTAGACGGCTTAACAACCGGAGAGTTCAAAAAAGTTAAGGGCACAGCTTTTGACTTTAATACACCTGCTTTGATTGGTGAGCGTATTAAACAAAACGATGAGCAGTTAATTTTGGCTAAAGGTTTTGACCACCCGTTTATTTTCACGGCAAAAGAAAATCAGGTCATTTTAGAACATGAAGCAAGCGGCAGAAGATTAACTGTATCAACTTCTTTGCCACTAGCTCAAATTTATACAGCTAATTATTTAGACGGGCGTTTAGGTAAATACGGCAAGCATTATGAGGCTAGAGATGGCATTTGTATTGAAACAGAGTATTTACCCGATGCCATTCATTTAGAACAACAACCGACAACCATATTAAAGAAAGGGGAATTGTATGATGAAACAACATCATATCAATTTGAGGTCATCAAATAATGAAAAAAGCAAGTTCAGTCATTCAGGAAATTAAAAATAAGCAGTATCAAATATTATTTCAGGATATTTATGTTGAGGAAGATTTAATTGACACACAGTCTTTACGTTATATCAAAGCTATTGAAACGTTTATAGATTTATACGGCGATCAAGATATTACGATTTTCAGTACCCCGGGCAGAAGTGAGGTTTGCGGTAATCATACAGATCATCAGTGCGGTGAGGTTTTAGCAGCTGCTATCAATTTAGATATGATTGCCGTTGTAGGAAAAGAGATGGACAAAGTTAAAATATTATCTGATGATTATGACCTTCAGCCAATCCTTCTCAATGATTTAGAAAAAAAAGCAGAGGAAGAAGAAACTTCGGAAGGCTTAATTCGCGGTGTTTTGGCAAGGTATCAAGATTTAGGTTATCAAATCGGTGGCTTTAATGCTTATATGACTAGTGATGTATTACAAGGATCAGGCTTATCTTCATCTGCGACATTTGAAGTGATGATTGGTACGATTTTATCCGGTTTGTATAATGAAATGCGCATTGATCCGGTCGTGATTGCACAAGTCGGGCAGTATAGTGAGAATGTTTATTTTGGAAAACCATGCGGTTTAATGGATCAAAGTGCGTGTTCGGTTGGTGGTTTGATTCATATTGATTTTAAGCATAATGAAGCACCGATGGTGAATAAGTTAGAAGTAGATTTCTCACAGTTTAAGCATAGCTTATGTATTGTCGATGTCCATGCGTCGCACGCTGATTTGACAGCTGACTATGCGTCTATTCCTTATGAAATGAAAGAAGTAGCCCAATATTTTGGCAAGCAGGTTTTAAGAGAAGTTGATGAGAAGGAATTTTATGCTTCTTTACCGACTTTAAGAGAAACCTTGCAAAATGACCGAGCTATTTTAAGAGCTATCCATTTATTTGAAGAAAACAAAAGAGTAAGAAAGGCTGTTGACACTTTAAACGTAGCTGATTTTGAGGCATTTAAAACAGTTATTCAATCCTCAGGTGCAAGTTCTTTTAAATATCTGCAAAATATCTATTCTAATCATGATACATCTTGTCAGGCTGTTTCTATCGCTTTGGCATTATCAGAAAAAATATTAGGGACTAATGGCGTTTGTCGTGTTCATGGCGGAGGATTTGCCGGGACAATTCAAGCTTTTGTCCAAGACGATTTTGTGGCAACATATAAAGCCGAGATTGAAAAATACTTTGGCTCAAACGCTTGCCATGTATTGAAAATTAGAAAATATGGTGGGATTAAGGTCATTGATTAAATGTTCAATAGCCTAAACCAAAAACAAAGAGTAGAAAATTCTGCTCTTTTTAACGTGGCTAAATTGGGGTTATCAATCTATTTTTGTAATATAAAAAGAAGCTATATTCTCATAGACATCATAAAGTCTACTTGTTATAGCTTCTTATGTGAATTAAATTGAATTAAGCTTTACCGATGCAACCGAATAATTCCATTTTTTCTTTAACACAAGCTTTAATAGCTTCAGCACCTGGAGCTAATAATTTACGAGGGTCAAATCCTTTACCTTCTAAGTCTTTGCCGGCTTCGATGTATTTACGAGTAGCTTCTTGGAAGTATAATTGGCATTCAGTATTAACGTTGATTTTTGATACACCTAAAGAGATAGCTTTGGCAATCATATCAGCTGGGATACCTGTTCCACCATGTAATACTAATGGCATTGTACCTGTTTCTTGTTGGATAGCATCTAATGCTTCAAAGTTTAAACCAGCCCAATTTTCAGGGTATTTACCATGAATATTACCGATACCTGCTGCTAAGAAATCAATTCCTAATTCAGCGATTTTTTTACATTCTTGAGGGTCGGCAACTTCTCCGGCACCTACAACACCGTCTTCTTCACCACCGATTGAACCAACTTCGGCTTCAACAGAAACACCTTTAGCGTGGCATAATTCAACGATTTCTTTAGTTTTTTCAATGTTTTCTTCAAATGGATAGTGAGAACCATCGAACATGATTGAAGAGAAGCCAGCTTCTAATGCTGCTTTAGCACCTTCGTATGAACCATGATCTAAGTGTAATGCAACCGGTACAGTAATGTTTAATCCTTCTACCATTGCACTAACC
>CAJUOR010000045.1:0-1345 GCA_910588165.1 uncultured Thomasclavelia sp. | reverse complement strand
CCATAGCTGATACAGTTTTAAAACCTGTCATGTATTTAGCTGCACCTTCAGATACACCTAAGATAACCGGTGCGTTTAATTCTTGAGCAGTTAATAAGATTGATTTTGTCCATTCTAAGTTATTGATATTGAATTGACCAACCGCATATTTACCTGCTTTTGCTTTTGTAAGCATTTCTTTTGCTGAGACTAATCCCATGTTTGTTCACTCCTTTTCTTCTATACCTTATTGTACCATTTTTCAGAAATAAATCCATGCTTTTGTAAGACATTTTTCATTTTTTTGTAAAATAATAAATGTCTTAAAAAACATTATTTTTCTTTAATTCCCAAATTATGACATAAAAATAAGAGGGGCGCATAGAATAAATTATCTAAAACTTTCTTTTTTAATAAAAAATAGAGCAATTTTTGTTGAGTTATTGCATAAATTCATTTATAGTATAGATTGGTAATTTATTTACGTATTTGGAAGGAGTCGATTATTTTGGCAGAAGTAATTAAAATAGAGGGAGGGCATGAGCTATCCGGAACAGTCCGCATTAGTGCCGCTAAAAATGCGACAGTTGCCTTGATTCCGGCAACGGTGCTTGCAGAAGGGGTTGTGACCATTTTTGGTGTTCCTGATATTGCCGATGTCGGTGCACTCTCTACATTACTACGTGAATTGAATATAGATGTTACAAATTTAGAAGATCATATTATCGTTGATACTAAGCATATCCAAAATGCCCCTTTAATCAGTGAAGCGGCAAGTAAACTTAGAGCATCTTACTATTTCATGGGTGCTTTATTAGGACGTTATAAAGAAGTAACAATGCGTATGCCGGGTGGCTGTGATTTTGGACCACGTCCGATTGATTTGCATCTGAAAGGCTTTAAGGCTTTAGGCGCAACCGTGGATTATGATCCAAAAGAAGGTATGTATCACATTAAGGCCGAAGAATTAAAAGGAACGCGTATTTATTTAGATTTCGCAAGTGTCGGTGCAACTATTAATATTATGTTAGCGGCGGTTAAAGCCAAAGGGCGTACGGTAATCGAAAATGTTGCCAAGGAGCCTGAAATTATTGACGTAGCTAACTTATTAACCAAAATGGGAGCACGTATTCGTGGTGCCGGAACAGATACCATCACCATTGATGGTGTTGAACATTTGCACGGCTGTACACATGAAATTATTCCTGATAGAATCGAAGCCGGAACATTTTTAATTATCGCTGCGGCGATGGGGAAAAGAATTATCGTTGATAATGTCATTCCGCAACACTTAGATGCTCTTATTTCTAAATTGCAGGAAATGGGGGTTGAGATGGAGCTTGTCGGGGATAGCATTGTCGTTTAT
>CAJUOR010000044.1 GCA_910588165.1 uncultured Thomasclavelia sp. | reverse complement strand
ATCCAAAAGATTTAGCAAAAGCGTATCTAGGCGATTTGCTTTCAAAAGAAAGCAGCTTTAGTTGGAACAGATTTTTGATTGTTTGTGCTTTTTACAGTTTGGTAGGATTTTCGGGAGTGGTGGTTATCCCATGTTTAGCTATTATCGCTCCTACTTTTATCGTTTTTGGCGCCATATCTCCGATTTTAGCAGCAGTAAAAATGATTGACTACATATTTACTCTTGGCATTCCTTATGTAGAGAATATCAGCATTTCTCTTGGGGGAATAGTTACCTTTAATCCGATAATTGAATTTATTATTTCTTTGGTTATTGGTGCTCTGCTTTATTGGTTAGGTCGTGGCACATGGAAATTGCTGGTGCTGTATTGTAAAAAAATAAGTAGGACAGCAAGCAATTTATCTATTTGAGGAGGGTATGACTTATGAAATGTATTTTTTGCATGGTTTGGGGCAAACTCCGTCAGATTGGATCGATACAGTAAAAAATCTTGATGAAAATTTTGACGTTTCCTGCCCTGATTTGTTTGAATGGCTAGATGGAACAGAATTTTGTTACGCTAATTTATATCAAGGGCTTAAGAAGTTATTGTGTCAATTTGATGAACCTTTTGCTTTATGTGGGCTTTCGTTAGGTGGAATTCTTGCTTTACAGTATGCAATAGAGCATAGCGATAAAGTTAAGTCTTTGATTTTGATTGGGACACAATCTTCTATGCCTAAAAATTTATTAAAATTTCAAAATATGGTATTCCGTTTTTTACCGAATACTGTATTTAGAAAAATGGGAGCTTCAAAAAAAGATATTATTAGTCTTTGTAATTCTATGATTGCCCTTGATTTCACGGATAATTTGAAAGATATTCATTGTAGGACGCTAATTTTGTGTGGCAAGAAAGATAAGGCTAATTACTCTGCCTCTGTACAACTAAAAGAGAAAATAACAACCTCTGAATTTTTGGTTGTGGCAAATGCAGGACATGAGATAAACAAGGATAATCCAAATAAATTAGGTGAAATAATCAATACTTTTTTACTGCAATAATTATGTATTTAAGTTCATATGGTAAAAATACACAAGCGATTATAATGGCAAAATTCCTTTTTTATTAGTGGATGTGTTATTGTTAATTAGTCATCAAAGAAGTCTTGACTATGCTAAGTCAAGACTTCTTGCTTCCCATTCTTCCATTTTACTTTCAAGTTTAATTTCAAGGGCTTCAATTTGAGCGGTAAGCTCATTATATTTCTCATAGTCGTTAACGATTTCATCACTTTCTAATCGGGCTTTCAGGATAGCGATTTCTTTTTCTAAATCGTTGATGACTGTTTCGATTTTTTTAATATCACTTTCAATTCTTCTTTTTTTCATCATGTCTTCACGGGTAGATGAGGTAGACTTAATTTCTTTTAGAAGTGTAACTTTGTTTTCTTGAAGCTGCATATAATCATCATAATTACCTTCAATCAATTTAAAATGCTTTGGATCAAAGTCTAAAATTTTATTGGCAATTTTATTGATGAAGTAACGGTCGTGGGAAATAAATAAAATCGTCCCTTCAAAGCCGTCTAAAGCATCTTCTAAAACCTCTTTAGATTGAATGTCTAAGTGGTTGGTCGGTTCGTCAAGAATGAGGAAATTGGCTTGTTTTAAAAGCAGTTTACATAAAACTACACGGCCTTTTTCGCCACCTGAAAGGACATTGATTTCCTTGAACACATCTTCGCCTTTAAATTGGAAAGCAGCGAGAGCTTGGCGAATCTCGAAATTTGTCAATTGTGGGTAGCTATCATGAACATCATCAAAAATAGTTTTAGATAAATCTAAAGAGCTATGTTCCTGATCGTAATAAGCGACTTCGACCCGACTGCCTAATTGAATCGTTCCTGCATCTTGACTCATTTGTCCTAATAAAATTTTGAAAAAAGTTGTTTTCCCGGTTCCGTTTGGACCGATAATCGCCATACGGTCTTTTTTCTTAACATCAAAAGTTAAGTCACTAAAGAGCGGTTGATTAAAAGACTTGGCTAAATCCTTAACTCGTAACACTTCAAAACCGCTGTCTTTACGTGGAGAAAATTGAATGCGAATCTGTTGTGGTAAGGCTTCGGGACGGTCGAGCTTTTCCATTTTAGCCAGTTGTTTCTCCTTGCTTTCAGCTCGGCGAATTTGTTTTTCCCGATTAAAAGACTTTAGTAAGGCAATGCTTTCTTCTTGTTTTTTGATAATTTTTTGTTGATCGATATAGTGTTTTAATTCAATGCTGCGGTTAGTGGCTTTGGCAGAAGCATATTGTTGATAGTTGCCTTTATATAAGGTTGAACGACCGTTTTCAATCTCTAAGATTGAGGAAACGACTTGGTCGATAAAATAACGGTCATGGCTAATAATTAAGACAGCTTTGCGATAGTTTTTCAAATAGCCCTCTAACCAAGTTAAAGCCTGAATATCAAGATGGTTGGTTGGCTCGTCTAGTAAAAGCAAATCGGGTTCTTTAAGCAATAACCTTGCCAAAGAGAGCCTTGTTTTTTCCCCACCTGATAGTAAAGCAATCTTTTTAGACCATTCTTTTTCTTCAAAGCCCAAGCCTTTTAAAACACCTTGAATACGGCTATTATAACTATAACCTTCAGATTCTTGGAAGGTATGCATGAGTTGATCGTATCTAGCCATAATGGCATTTAGGTTTTGGGTGTTATCGGACATTTTAGCTTCAAGCTCATGAATGGTTGCTTCTAAGGCAATAATATCATCAAAGACATGAGTTGCACATTCTAAAATCGTTTGCGTTTCATCTAAGTCGATATGCTGACTTAAGTAACCGATTTCGGCATTTCTAGTCCAGTTAATAGTACCGCTATCTGCAATCAGTTCATTGCACAGTAATTTGAAAAGCGTGGTTTTACCGGCGCCATTCACACCGATAATGGCCATTTTTTCTTTGTCCTCAAGTTTAAAAGTAATATTTTTTAAAATTGGCGTTGTTCCAAAATTTTTTGCCAATTGTGAAACGGATAGTATCATATTCATCACCACTATTATCTTATCAGTCCTTGGAAAACTTTGCAAGCAGACTAGCCATTTTCCTAAGAAAATCTTGATGGAGAGGTGCTAAAAAGTCTTTGTTCTACTTGTATATTCAAAACGTATATTGTATAATCATACAAGAGGTTAGAAGGGGGCAGTTTGCATGTTGATAGAAAAAAGAGTAGTTCATGTGGATGAAAAAGTTGGAGATTATCGTTTAATTGCGGTGAGTGATATTCATGCACACAAAGAAGCGTTCAATCAGTTGCTTCATCAAGTTAATTTAAAAGATGAAGATTACCTTGTCATTCTCGGTGACTTTATTGAAAAAGGGCCTTCTAGCTTAGAGATGCTCTATAGAATACGGGATTTAAAAAAGCGTGAGCGTACATTTGTCTTGATGGGCAATTGTGAAGCTGCTGTGCTAGAAATGTTGCTAGATGAAGATAAGGCGGAGGGATTAGTTCACTATTTGACTTTTAGCACTTGGGGAAGTCTTTTAAAAGATAGTGCTGAGGCTTTAAATCTTAATTTGAAAACGACAACACCTTTGGAAGTTCAGTTGAAATTAAGAAATTACTTAGCTAAGGAAATCGAAATATTGCAATCTTTAGATACAGCTGTTGTCTTTGATCAGTTTATTTTTGTTCATGCGGGAATTGAGAATCGTGAGGACTGGGAAAACTCTAGTTTATCAAGTATGTTGGAACAGCAATACTTTATGACAAACGGGCATTGTGCTAAAGATAAGTATGTTGTTTGCGGACATTTACCTTGTAGCAACTATTCAGATATATCCATCGATAACTCTATTTTAATTTCTCATCGTCAACGTATTATTTCGATTGATGGCGGTATGGGGGTTAAGAATATTTGTCAGTTAAATGCTTTAATTGTCAAAAAAGAAGATGACGGTTATTTATATTTCCAGCATCATGTCGATGAGTTTGTGAAATGCGAAATTTTATTTAGAAGTTATCCAAAATTTGAAAGTATTGTTAAAGTAGCTTGGCCTAATACAGAAATCGAGGTTTTACAAGTCGGGACTTCTTTCTCATGGTGTCGTAAGTTAGCTACAAAAGAGCTTGTTTATATTAAAAATGAGTTTATTTATGAAAAAGATGGTAACTATTTCTGTAAAGACGATTATGTTTCAAACATGATTGATGTTCAAGAAGGCGACCGTGTTTCTTTGGTTGAAATTTACGGTAAATATGCTTATGTTATGAAAGAGGGTAAGGTTGGTTGGATTAAGGCGGACCGCTTAAAAAAGATTATTCAACACTAGTCGAGGCATAGGCTTCGACTTTTATTTCCATAATTTCCCAGGAAATATAAATATTTAACTTTATTGTTTAAAGTTTTTAAAAGCGAACAAACTTATATTGGTGATAAAAATGAATCAAAATAAGGTGATTTTAGATGAAATCGCAAAAGGTTTAGAGATGGGGATTCAATCCATTGATGCTATTTTGTCAAGTATTGAAAATGAAACGATGCGAGCTACAGTTGAAAAACAGAAAAATGATTATCAACAAGTCTTTGAACAAGCTCAAAATTTAGCGTGTGGTCTTAACGACAATCCCAATGGCAATGTTTTAGAAACAGTGTTCTTAAAATCAATGATTAAGATGAAAACACTGTTAGACGATAGTGATAATCATATTGCCGAAATGCTGATTCAAGGCAGTAATATGTTGATGATTGATTTGAATCGGATTAAAAATGATTATACTTTTCAAGATGATGTTGCAAAGTTTATTGATGATATTTTAGAGTTGGAACAAACCCATATTGATGCCTTAAAATCTTTTCTTTAAAACGTCTGTAAGAAGTACTCTTTAGAGTTATGTAACTTTGAAAGAGCACTATCATATAGGCGTTTTTTTATTGACAAGTATCACTTCTTTTCATAAAATAGAGGTCGATTAGGGGAGGCATAAATATGAATAAAGAAGTATTAAATCCAAAGGAAGTCTTTGAAACATATGTTGCTAATAGCGTAAGTAAATTAGACTATTCAAGAAAAAAAGTTTTTTTCCTAGGTATTATGGCAGGGGCTTTTATTGCCTTAGGAGCACAAGCGAGTAGCGTTGCAAGCCATGGTATAATAGATGTTGGGTTAGCTAGATTGATTTCGGGAATGGTTTTCCCGGTTGGCTTAATGATGATTGTGCTTTTAGGCGGAGAATTATTTACAGGAGACTGTTTATTGTTTATGGGGGTTTTAGCGCATAAGGTTCGTTTTTCTAAAATGTTGTCCCTTTTGGCGTACATATTCATCGCTAACTTTGTAGGGGCGTTACTTGTAAGCGGGTTAGTCAGTTTTTCTGGACAATGGAACTATTCCGGGGGAGCGTTAGGGGCATATACCTTAAAAATTGCTGTTTCTAAGTGTCAAATATCATTTGTCGGAGCAATTGCTTCAGGAATTCTGTGCAATATTATTGTCTGTGTTGCGGTTCTCATGTCAACTTCAGCCTTAACGGTGGTAGGTAAAATCTTTGCGATTTTCTTTTCGATTCTGGCTTTTGTGACTTCCGGCTTTGAACACTGTGTCGCTAATATGTATTATTTAACAGCCGGGTTATTTGCTTCTTTCAATCCTTCTTATATCGCAAAGGCTAATGAATTGTATGGTGAGATTGGACAGCTTTCTACCCAAGGTATTTTATGGAATTTAACTTTAGTAACGATTGGTAATATTATTGGCGGAATCATGATTGGTGTGATGATTAATATTGTTCGTCAAAAATAAAAAATACGCTTTATAGAGAACATATTTCAGAGTTCTCTATTTTTATACTAAGTCAAAATAGTTTTAAGTAAGCCCTTTACTTTTAAACACTTAATCATTTGACTATTCGAATAAGTTATAACAGATTGCAATATTCATATTGTACTTTTAGTTAAAAATACTCTAAAATATTTTGTGAGGAGGGATAACGGTGTTATTTTATTACACAGCGACGGGAAATAGTCTATATATTGCTAAGCAAATTGATAAAGAAATCTATAGCATACCACAAGAGTTGAAAAAGGAACAGCTTAATTATAAGGCTGAAAGAATCGGACTTGTGGCACCTATCTATGTAGGTGAATTACCAAAAACAGTCAGAAAATTTATTGAAACAGCCCATTTTGAAACCGATTATTTCTATTTGGTTTTAACTTATGGCAAAGAAGATAGTGTAGGTGCAGTCTGGTCTGAAAGTTTTTGTCAAAAACAAGGCATTAAAGTCCATTATGCTCATACAATTAAAATGGTTGATAATTATTTGCCATCTTTTGATATGGAAGAAGAAATGGCGGTAGATAAGAAAATTGACGAACAGCTTCAAGAGATTATAAAAGATTTACAGGCAAGAAAGCAGTTTATTAAGCAACCTACTGAAACAGGTGCAAAATTATATGAGATTGTCTGTCAAAGAAATCAAGAGCACCCTGAAACCAATAATGGCGAAGCCATTACGATGACAGATAGGTGCAATGGCTGTAAAATCTGTGAACAAGTATGTCCGATAGGAAATATTAAAGTTGTTGATGGCAAGGCAAGGCGCTTGAGTAAAACTTGTGACTTTTGCTTAGCTTGTGTTCAAAATTGTCCATTTAAGGCGATTGATTTAGACAGAGATAAAAATCCCCAGGCAAGATATCGTCACCCTAAGATTTCATTAAAAGAGATAGTGCAATCTAATCATCAGTAAAACGTATGTAAAGGAGAGATGTGAAAATGAAAGTTTTAATGTTGAATGGTAGTCCGACACCTAAAGGCAGCAATACTTTAATTGCTTTAAATGAAATGAAAAAAGTATTTGAAGCCCAAGATATTGAAGTTGAAATTGTAAATGTCGGTAATAAAGATATTCGTGGTTGTATCGCTTGCCGTCGCTGTAAAACAACAGGGCAGTGTGTATTTAATGACTTAGTGAATGAAACGGCTAAAAAATTTGAGGAAGCTGATGGATTGGTTGTGGGGACACCGGTTTATTTTGCTTCCGCTAATGCTACTTTAGTAGCTTTTCTAACTAGATTGTTTTATAGTACAACCTTTGATAAAAGTATGAAAGTCGGTGTAGCAGTTGCCGCAGCTAGACGTGGTGGCTTAACGGCGACTTATGATGAGTTGAATAAATTCTTCGGAATTAGCGGTATGCCAATTGCCGGCGGACAATATTGGAATGGTATTCACGGTCAAACGCCGGGGCAAGCTAATGAAGATATAGAGGGTTTGCAACAGATGCGAACGGTTGCTTCTAATATGGCATTTTTGATGAAATGTATCCATGACGGTAAAGAAAAATACGGTCTACCAAAACAAGAAACAAAAACATTCACTAATTTTATTCGTTAAACTATCAGGCTTAAACTGATAGTTTTTTTATGAAAGATAGCTCATATATTGGTATAAATAGGCAAGAAAGAAATGACAGTATTTTAAGAGAATGGTATAATAGTTAAGAGTTGCAATTGGCAATTTAATTAAGACGTAAGTGATTAAAGAAATCTTTTTTAGTTATAAAAGCAGTATTTAGGCATTAAAATAGGATAATAAAACGAAGGGGGTAGAAATGATGAAAGGGGAAGCAAAAAAGAATTTTAATTTAGAAGCGTATAGAATGAAGGAAAGTCGTGTTTTTCGTGATCCTGTGCATGGCTATTTCAGAATGTATTATTTACCTTTTTGGCATATAGTCAACACAAAAGAAATGCAAAGATTAAGACGTATTCATCAGCTTGGTGGGACTTTCATGGTCTATCAGAGTGCTGAACATTCTCGTTTTACGCATTCGTTAGGTGTTTATGAGATAGTCAGAAGAATTTTAGAGTTAGAAACATTTGAAGGTTTTGTCGACGATTATGACCGCTTGACTGTTTTGATGGCAGCCTTGCTTCATGATATCGGGCATGGACCTTATTCACACAGCTTTGAAAATGTGTCAAGTACCCATCACGAAGATTATACGCTTAAAATTATCTTAGATGAAAAAACCGAAGTTCATCAAGTCTTAAGCCAAATTGATGAAGCATTACCCTTTGATGTGGCAAGTGTGATTTCTAAGAAACACCCTAATACTTTATTGATTCAAATAATCTCCAGTCAAATTGATGGAGATCGCATGGATTATTTATTGCGTGACTCTTATTTTTCCGGTACGACATACGGTGTCTTTGATTTGGAAAGGATTTTAAGGACAATGCGTGTCCACAACGGACAGATTGTGATAAAAGAAACGGGAATACAAGCTGTTGAAAATTATATCTTAGCTAGATACCATATGTATTGGCAAGTTTACTATCATCCTGTCATTCGCTCTTATGAGCAGTTATTGATGACTATTTTTGAACGTTTAAATTATCTTTATCGCATCGACTTTGATTTTGGCTGTGATTTGCGTTATCTTTTGCCGTTTTTAGAAGGGAAAGAGGTAGATGTCGCAAGCTACATAGCCCTTGATGAGCATATTTTAACTTATTATTTCCGTTGTTTAACAGAATGTCAAGATAAGATTTTAAGTGATTTATGCGAACGATTTTTAAATCGTAAACTGTTTAAGCACCAAGATTTAAAAAGTAATGAGGATTTTATCGCCATTCAAGACTTGGTGAAAAGTCAAGGATTTGATCCAAAGTATTATGTGTTGACTGATGATGCTTCGACAACACCTTATAAACATTATGATGCAGGTCATGAAGTAGAGGAAATCCGCATTTTGATGGCTGATGGAACCGTTAAAGTTTTACCTGAGGTAAGCGAGATTGTGCGAGCGATTGTGCAAGACGGTCGCAATAAAAAAGATCGTAAAATCTATTACCCAAAAGAAGTCAGCCAAGTTGCCATGCTTAAGCAAGGTCATCAAGCATAGTTAAACTCTATTTAATGTTAGATTTTCATAAAATCAATAAAAGCTACTGACTTTTTACTTAGTCAGTAGCTGATTGTTTATTTGTGATACAATTTCTTTTGATGTTTGATAACGGTTATTATCAGTAAAATAAGTAAACTTGATAGACAAATACAAACCCATGGTAGAATCGAAGCATTGTCGTTTGTAGTTGTGTTATTACTTGGACTATCATCGGTTAAATCATCATTGCTACCACGATGATTAACGAAGCTTGCAAGTACGGTTTGACCTTTTTCAATAATGCCTGTGTCATGTTCACTTGTTGTTTGATATTGCTCTTGATTAGCTTCAACTTCACTGATTTGATAATGTGTACCTAGCGGAAGATTTTGAATGACGATAACTTCATTATTTTTTAACTTAATCTTGTCACCACTTTGAAGTGTTCCTTCATGACTGCCCATATAAGTAAAGCCATCAGTCAATGCTTGTCCTTTTTCATCAAATAGTTCAATGGTGAAGGTAAAAGCACGCTCATATTCGGCTTTATTGCCACTTACTGTCTTTTTAAGCATGAGATTGCCGTTTTCTTCCGAGATTGTTTGTTTAAGGTTATAGAATGTGGCTGTTACTGTTTGATTAGCATAGATATGACCATTGTTGTTTTGGGCTGTTGCTTGATAATCATCGGTTTTTACTTCTTCAACACTATAAACTGTTCCTTGCGGTAATTTCATAAGCAAAATATTTTGATTATGGCTTAATGTCAGGCTATCACCGCTTTTTAATGTCCCTGATTTAGAACCGATATAATTAAATGATTCCGTTAATTCTTGACCGTCGGCATTTTTCAAGGTAACAATAAATTTGAATTCACGCTCTGTATCCGGATTTGGATCAATGATAGTTTTTTTGATTTCGAGATTACCGTATTGACGGTTATCGCTTTTATCTATTTTGGTATTGAAGAAAGCTGCCATAGAGGTATGTTTATCTAAAATCATGCCGTGTGTTTCACCACCTGATGGCTGGACTGTATAATCATCATAACTGTGTTCTTGAACTTTATAAGTTGTTCCCTCAGGTAAACCTAAAATAGTGATGCTTTCGTCATGGTGAAGAAGGAGCGTTTCTCCGCTTTGGATAAAGCCGGATTTGTCAGTACCATAGAAATAATATTTATCCGTCAGGGGCTGTCCGTTTTGATCAAGTAAGACAATATCAAATTCAAACATTCGCAAGTATTCAGCATCAGATAAGTTTTCTGCCAGAATTTTTTTGCTGATGGTTAGTTCTCCACTGGACGTATCCGTCGTTGAGGTATTGGTGACAACGACAATATTTAATAAACTGAATAAACCTGTAATATCTGTATCATTTAAGTTGACACGATTGGAATTATTAAGTGCACCCTCGTATAACTCATCGTTCAGGGCTGCATAGTTTTGTTCAACACGAGTTCGTATGAAGCCTGTATCTGTAACAAAATAAGGTTTAAAATACAATCCGCCATCTTCATTGTGTAAGCCATAATCCACCACAGCATTTTTGCCATAGTGAAGATTTAAGACACGTTTGACATCAGTTCCTTCTAAGGTCATATCTTTCCAACCATCAAGCTCAAATGCATTGGAAGGCTGTGTTTGACCATAGGCTTTAATATCACGTAGAGTAATGTTGACTTGACCATCTGAGGCATAATTGGTCATGGTTTGGAAAAGTTTACCTACACCTGCCATAACCGTAATACCGTTATCTTTTGTTCCGGCATCGGCATAAATAGAATAGGTACCCACAACAATCGGGACGATTGTCGGATTGATTTTATAGCCTTTTGGAGCTGTAATTTCTTTTAGATAGTACTTTGATTTTGCTAAGTTTGCCCATTCGATTTTGGCATATCCATCTTGTTTCATATCGACAGGAGAGAAAATCAAAACACCATCTTGTCCATCTACATTGGCTGTTTTTCCGACAGCAATCGGTTCTCCTGTTGCTTGTTCATCGGTATAAATACCAAAGAGGGCACCGTTGATGGCTTTGCCATCTTCATCTATTTTCTGAACACGAAGCTCACGTTGTTCATTAGGAATAAAAATCAGTGAACGGAAATTACGTGTGAACTGGTCAACGTTAAGGAAACTGAATCCTTTGTTGCTTCCGGTATTTTCAACTTCAACTTGCATAATATCATCAACTGTTTGCCAAATGGCTTGTTGCAAGGCATCTTGATAAGATAATGAAGCGTCATGATTTTGCAACGTTTGGGCTTGGGTACGGATATATTGCCCAATTGCCACATAACGTGCTTGAGCATTTTCCTCATCAATACCTAATGCTTCAAGAGCCTTAGGCTCAATGATACCATAGACCATTCGCATATCGGCATCTGAGGAATGTAATAATTGGTAGCGACTTGCATCACCGGGTAACTCATCAAGGACACCTTCTAAGTGCTTTAAATCGTCATTCCATTGTAAGTACCAGCTTGGTGTATGTTCATCGGCACTTTGGTAGAGAGCGGCATAGAGTACACTTTTACGCCATTCCTCAGTGTTTAAATCATCGGCAGGAACAATGTGGAAGCCATCGAGTGTACTTCCATATAAAGCATTCCAGGCGTCATCGCGCATCGCCTGTTTTAACATCGGTACGGCAATAACCAAACCATTGATTTTTTTATCTGTTTCAACTGTATTAGGACCCGGTAGAATATTTCCCGAAATCGGTTCATAGGCACCATAGGTAATGTTGCTATTTCCCGAAATAGTTGATGTAAAGCTCGTATGGGCGCCTGTTTCCCAAGTATTGACAACTTCAATCATCGTATTGGTATGATCGTATTTTAAGACAATATCCTTAGGTAATGGGCGATAGCCATCAGGCGTATGCGTTTCTTTTAAAACATAATACTGAATACCGTTATTCGTATAACGGTCTGCGAAATTAAAGGGACGATTTTGATTATATTTATTGATGGCAGTGGCGTCCATCGGTTCCATAAATTTTGCTGTTCCATCTGCTTCTGTCATCAAGGTAGTCAATGCATCGCCATAAGCTGTATAGGTTGTATGACCTTGGGCATCTGTTGAGGCATTGGCTGCATATAAGTCAAATGTTACACCCATCAGCGGATCACCATTTTGATTTACTTTCTTGACTTGTTGATATAATTGTGGGGATAAGTTGAAACGAAGCGAGATACTAGAATCATAATTTCCTCGTTCTAGGTAGAACATTTTAATTGAATGAGTTGTATTGCTAGCGAACGTATTTCCTCTCCAAGTAGCAGAATCAAGCTTGCCCGCTTCTTGGAATAATTGACGCAAGTTTGTATGTGTGACTAAATCTTGGGTATTTTCAGGATGTTCGGGATCATAATCGGGAATGCCTTCTACATTAAATCCCCGACCAATTAAGACATCACCGCTCGCAAAATCGATAATACCATAGATTTCACTGTGAACCCCTCCTAAATCTAGGACGAGAACATCATCAATATAAATCCATACATCGTCATCTCCGGAGAACTGAAATGTCATTGGCTTATTACCTTCAGCTCCCATATTGATGGCACCGTCAATAGGCTGACGGAAATTAACATCAAATGTCATTCCAAAGTGGTGGTTCATTGAGTTTGAAAAACAGTTGACATCACTGATTAAATTGCCATCGGCATCTTCGCCACTGAACACTTCTTCGCCGGTATTAAAAGGGAAGAAATTCCCGATTGAGTTAGTACTATCGGTACGCTTTGTCGCAGGCGCATCATAGAGAATAAAGTGTCCGTCACTTTCTTCACGTGTAGGATCTAGTGATAATTGAGCGAAGTTTTGCCGCATATTGTAGTAATAGTAGCCTTCATCATCAATTTGGAATAAACCGGTAATGTTTTCATAGCTTTTTTTGTAGGGATTTTCAATTTTCGGATCAAATAAATAATCTAAGGATTCAGTTCCTGAATCAATTGTTTGATTTGTTTTATCTTCCCAATTGGCGATTAGAGATTTACTGAAATTTTGAACAGTTGCGCCATAACTGTTATAATCCGAAACATTGCCGGCAGAATGGTCGTCGGATAGCTTCCAATCTTTTATTTTGGTATAATCACGAGAGGTTTGATCGTTAGATAAGCGTTTGCAGGCATCGGCTGTGTTGATAATCGGATAACCATCAACTAAGACACGCTGAACAATACCTTCCATTCCGGCATATGCTTTACCGTAGTCTGTGGCTTCACCGGCACCCTTGTTCCATAAGCCTGCATGGACAACACCATCACCGAAAATTAAGAGATGATCGGTATTGATACCACGATTCCAGTTTTCAAATCCGGAAAAATTAACATATTTGCCATCTTCACGATGATGTTGGGTTGTTTCTTTGGTTAAAATATCTCCATTTGTGGCAGATGAAGGAGTTTCCCCTTTGTCATCTATCCAATAATCAAATAAATTGATTTTGGCATTGTTCAAATTGACAATAGAATCAGATACGATATGTGAATTTAAGTCAAGTGATGTATCAATCACTGTCGGTGTATCATCAAGCTTATTTTCATGATTAGTGATGATATAAATACGCATGGGAATTGCTTCATCTGCCAATATATAGTTTTTTGGCAAAATGGCATCAAGATAACCATCTTTTTCTAGCTGGGTTATATCCCAAGTAATAGATAGATTCTTGCTTTCACTTTCAGTATCAATATTTATAAGAACATCCGTAGGCAAAAGTGATTGAAGATATTCATCTGTCCTTTCTTCATCTTGATTAAGAACGAGTTGCCATTGCTCATCTGAAAAAATCAGTCGCTCTGAATGATTGACCCATTCCCATGCAACAATCTTTTCCACTGTGGACTGGGCTTTAACAGGATTAGTTGGAAATAGAGTTGCAATGAGCGAAAATAATAATAAGAATTTTGTAAAATTAGTTTTTTTAAAAATCGTCATATATTTTCTCTCCTTTTCTATTAAACTTTATTTGGATAGGGTAATCTTATTTTGATTGATAGGGAAGGCTGCCTATTTTTTGAAACAGGACGCTTTTGTCGATAAAATTTAACTCTATCCATCGCCTCAATTAACAATTTTCTTTTGTTATACTGCCTAATTTATGAGAAGCTGCACTGATAAGTGACTTGAAAGAAGTCGGTAATTTTTTAAAATACACTTTTAATTACCGTACCCATATCAATTTTTGTAAATTTTAATCTTAATTTATGATTAGGCAACTCACATTTTAATATTACATCAATCAGCACTGTTTTACAAGTGCTATTTACACTGAAAATAAAGTGTATATCTATGTGAGGTTTTCAAATAATATTAAAGTATAATGAAGCGGAGTGAAGGAAATGGGATTTAAAATTGAACGGGAAGAATATGTCAATAAAACTTTCAGGATTGAAAAAAAACTTGTTGAAGAAATGGAAAAAATTTGTGATAAAAAAAACATTTCTCTAAACAAGTTAGTTGTCATGTGTATCAATTATGCTTTAAATGATTTAGAGGAAGATGACTAGTTAATTTAGTTGTCTTCTTTTGTTTTAATTATTTAGCTTAGAAGTATTTTTAATATTGCCGGTTAGATTTTAAATATGTAGATGCCTATAGCGTTTTATCTAAAGTCAATCAAAAATATTTGCTTATCATCAGTGTTTTCAGTGCGGAAAACAGTTAGTTATATAAATAAAAAAACACTGACTTAATCAGTGTAAATATTATTGTTTTCAGACTAGTTTCTAAAACGACTAGGGCATCATTTGATATAGCTTTATGTCTAACAGTTTAATTTTTGAGATAAATAAATTTATTGATTGATTACTTTCCCATTTCAATTCTGATTTCGTGGCGCTCTTGATCTGTATTTGTATAGGCAAACAAATCAAATCCAATCATTTTAAACCCATGTTTTTTATAAAAGGATATAGCATTTTCGTTGCATGACTGTGTTTCAAGAACAACCATACGTGCACCACTTTCCATTGCCTCAGATAAAATTGTTTGCATCAGCAACATACCGATGCCACTGTGCCGGTTTGAACGATCAAATATACAAATATTACTGATACGATAACGATTATTCCATTTTTCTAAATTACCTTCTACAAATCCTATGAAGTGTTTATTTTCAAATGCACCGAAGGCTTTCGGATGATCTAACCATTCATTAAAGATGACATCACTGAAGGATATTTCTTTTGGTTCATCAAAAGTTTTATAACAAACATCAAATCCTTTTGATGTGGACTAAATGTCGTAATATCCTTTTGTTTGATATTTTAATATGAAGCTTTTACCTAAATAACTTTTTTTATCTAACTTTTTGATTTTTATCATATTATTCCTCCGCTATGTCC
>CAJUOR010000043.1 GCA_910588165.1 uncultured Thomasclavelia sp. | reverse complement strand
TCAGGCGGTGCAGTGCGCCAACATTGTGTTCGGTCTGCCCGAGACCGCCGGTCTTTTTCCTCTTCCCACACTATACTCTTACCTTTTACTACATCGTAATGTTCTAAGTCAGTTGGCGTAAATGTCCATGAATAAGCTATTCCTTTATTTACTTGTACATCTGGAGTATCCCATGTGAACTCTCCCTCTATCTCTATACCTGCTGCATTTACCATTGTTACTTCTAAACTTACGCTTGAAAGAATCACTTCACTATCTACTCGCTCAAATATTGGTTCACCTATTGGTGTTCCTTTGACAATAGCAAAACGACGAGATGCAGATACATAATGAGTATCACTTTCTCCATTGATTATCATAGAATATACACCAATTTCTTTTGGAGCTATCTTTAGAATCGCTTCTTTTGTTAATTGATCAGCTGTTCCTCTTATATGTCCTTCATAACTTGGTGTTCCCTCTGATATAGAATGGAAATGTATAGTAAATACTTCAACTTGGTTATCTTTAGTAGATAATTTTGTTAGATCATCTGTCGTTGGCACAATTGCTTCCCCTGTGTAACCAAAATGATCTTTGTCTTCAGTGCTTCCTATATCTTTTAATGGTTCTCCATTTAAGTATAAACTGCTTTCTTGTTTATTTCCCTCTGATATATCAACTAGTAATGTGATTGTATTTCCTTCTTGCCAATTTGTTCCGATTGTATGGAATCTATAGTTTGGTGTTTTCAATCTCATTTTAACTTCAATCACATCATTAGATTTAATAATCGGTAATGTATTGGTTATTACAATTTGACCGGTCGAAGATTTATAAATAAATTCAACATCTTCATCAGAAAGTTTTATTGGAGCACTTTCTATAGGCTCATATTTTCCATCACTTCTTTTTTGGGCTTGGAAAAAATCTAAAACTTCATTGATTTTTGGTGCAAGACCATTTTCTAATGAATATGTTATATGTGGTTTTGTGTTTCCACCATAAATAATAGGCATTGGTGTAACTTCTATATTTACACTTAACTTTTCATTACTTCTTAACTTTGCATCAGAAACAATCGTCGTTTTCCCAATACCAACTGCTTTTATTTTTCCATCTTCAATCTTTATAACTTTTTCATTATTAGATTTCCAATTTTCAAATTTTACACCATTTATCTTTATATCATCTAATGATTTTTCTTCACTATATTTCATAGATATGTCTTCGGTCTTTAATTCGATCCATTGAGCGTATAATGTCATATTCCGATCAAATAAAACTTTTTCACCATCAACATAAGGCGTTCCTGTCCCATCTGATTTAGTATTCCAGCCTTTAAAAATATATCCTTCTTTCACAAATGTATTCTTTAATAAATTTGCTTGAATTGTTTTTGGATAATTTCTGTCAAATGAATTATTTGTTCCATTGTTTGAATCAAAAATAATTTTCCAGCCCTCTGTAGATTTAAAGGCATTGTCCGTTGAATCGAAATAAATAGCCTTATCTAAATTCTGCCCAACCTCTGACATATATTTAATTTTCTCAATATCTGATTCTGTTAGAGTATATGATTCGTTTCCTTTGATAAGAGTTGATCCTTCATTAATTTTCTTACTAGAAAAAATGCCAATATATCCATCTGTAGTTAGTGGTGAAACAACATTTAATATTCTACCATCGAACAAATCTATGTCAACATCAGCAAAGTCTGTATCCGAGGTTACGTTTCCGGCACTATCGACTATATATACTCTGTTCCCAGAAATTGTCGCATCTCCGCCAATATTCAAAATTGAATCTTTTGTTTCCAAATGTATCCCAGCGCCGCGCTCACATTCACCGCTCTTTTTATACACTGTATTATTAGTGATATATCCACCTAAAAAGTTAAGCTTTCCTACGCCAGCTACTTTTATGCCCACACTATTACTAACAGAACCTTCACAAACATTGTTAGAAACAGAGACATTGTCTTTAATAGTAAGTTCCCCGCTTTTAACATAAACAGTAGGGAAATTTATACTATTATTTTTTTCAATCTTGGCATTATCAGCAAATACACACTTTCCACTAGTTAAAATTGTTGAACTAGCTGTATTATCGTGAATATTCGCATTACCATCAATTAATAAAGTTCCATTATCTGCAATCCAAATACAATTAGTCGTTGTTGACGTTCCCGGACCATTACTATAAATCTCAATATCGCCCCCAATATGAGTCTTCGCATTTCCATATGTAACTATTGCCGTTCCATAAGCTCCTCTATTATGATGAATTTTTCCGCCAAGCAATTCGACGGTTTGATTATTACCATTAGTTGCCATGATAGTTCCATAGCTCGTTCCAGAACCAAAATTATAACAAATTTCTCCACCATTCATTACAAAGCTATTTCCTACTTCTTTAGTTGAACCAACTGCTGATCCATACATATCAGTAATAACGCCGCCATTCATAATAAAATTACCACCTGCACGAATTCCCACGGCATTACAGTCATTTGGATACGCTGAATAATAATTTTTACGTGCCTCTGCAGAGGTAGCGTTGTTTTTAAGAACAGCTCCCTCGTCCATGATTAACTTTCCACCGTTTATATCAATCAAAAGTGCTGTTCCATCTTTTCCCGTTCTTTGTGTAAAATCATAACCGAGAAATTCTGCTAAGGGTTTTAAATCAGTAGCACCGGCAAATGTAGTTTCATTATATTCACCATAAACAACATCACCATCAAAAGTAATATTTTCTAATCTAAGCTCACTATTCTGAGGAACTTCAATTACAACTCCATAATAATCATTTGTTCGTCGAATTGTTCCACCACCGGAAATAGTGACATTTCCTTTAATTGTTATTTGATCATTAATAGTTAGTGTAACCCCACTATTAACTATTAAATTCTCTGATAGTTCTACTTTATCATTCCATGTTGTATCCTGACTAATTACTTGCGATGCTTTTGCCGATTTGCTTGAAGTAGCCTCCTTCTGTATCTGATCTTGAATGATTTCATTGTCTTGAGCTAAATCTATAGTAGGAAATACATTTAACATTAAACCAAAGACAATGTACAGACTAAAAATGATTCTAATATGTTTTTTCCTTTTTATTTTTTCATACTATCGACCTCTTTCCACTTTTATAATTTACAACAGCATTTCCACCCATATATATTATATAATTGTAACCTATGTTTTATATTTTAATTTAATAAATTATCTGCAAAAAAGAATAGATTTTATGTCCTATAGTCGTTTTAACTATGTCCATCAGAACTTTTTTACATTAACATTCTACACCTTTGTCTAGTGTACATCTAGTTGATATAATTTCTCCTATTTAGGCACTTCAAAAGGTTTACTATTTATTCTTCAATCATCATTTTACTAAATATCTCCCTCTATATCCATCATCTTCCTTTTCGCAATACTGAACACTCTACTTATTTTGAACACCTAAATTCTATAATTTTTAAAAGGAAATTTCAAGATTGTGTTCACAAAAAATGCACAATTATGCCTACAAACTACTAATACTTTTACAGTGCAAAAAATAATAAAGATTGAACCATCATTCATTACTTCTTCAACGATACCGACATACACTTTTGCCCCTGTCTAATATTGCTTACTTTCCGCATAAACAAGTGCAAAAAAAGGAACACCTTTTTGATGTTCCATAATCTATGAGTTATTCAAAATTTTTTTGTTTCAATACTGTTATGCTGTGCCATATTTTTGCATATCTACGTTTTAATTTAAAATTTATACTTCTTAACTTTCTGACTGAACTTTTAAATGAATCAACAATACAGAAATATCAGCCGGATTGATACCGGAAATGCGACTAGCTTGTCCTACAGTTCGAGGACGAATTTCCGAAAGTTTTTGTTTAGCTTCCAACGATAAATTAGCTACTGTTTCATAATCAATATGTGAAGGAATAATCTTCTCCTCCATTTTACGCATTTTTTCAACCTGGCGTTTAGCCTTCTCAATATATCCGGCATACTTAATATCTATATTGATAGCTTGGGCTTCTGCCTCGGTTAAACCGACGTCACCAATAAACGATAAAATACTCTGATATGTCATTTCCGGTCTTTGAATCAAAGCTTTACATGAAATACCTTCGGTCAAAGGGGAAGACCCTTGTGCTTCAATAAATGTATTGATTTCATGCTTCGGGGTAAAGCGAATACTTTCCAAGCGCTCTATTTCCTTGGAAATATGTTCTTTCTTATCTAAATATGCTTGATATCTTTCCTCGCTTAACAAGCCTACTTCATAGCCGTGGTGACTTAGACGCTCATCAGCATTATCATGACGTAATAGTAAGCGGTATTCTGCCCTTGAAGTTAATAAACGATAAGGTTCTTCCGTTCCCTTAGTTACCAAATCATCAATCATAACCCCGATATATGCTTCATCACGTCCTAAGATTAGAGGCTTTTTGCCTTGTACTTTCAAACTTGCATTGATACCTGCCATTAAGCCTTGAGCTGCGGCTTCTTCATAACCCGAAGTCCCGTTAATTTGTCCGGCTGTAAATAAGTTTGCAATCTTCTTTGTTTCCAAGCTTGGATATAACTGCAAAGGATCAATCGCATCATATTCAATGGCATAAGCATATTTCAAAATTTCACAATGTTCCAAACCGGGAATTGTTCTAATCATCTGATTTTGAATGTCTTCCGGCATAGAATTCGAAAAGCCTTGGACATAAATCGTATCCATTTCTAAAGACTCAGGCTCTAAGAAAATTTGATGTTGCATCTTATCGGCAAAACGTACAATTTTTGTTTCGATAGAGGGACAGTATCTAGGACCTACACCTTCGATTAACCCTGAATACATAGCACATTTATCTAAATTATCTTGAATAATTTGATGGGTTGTCGAATTAGTATATGTTAAATAACAAGGTATTTGCTTCTCAATAGGCATGAAAGTATCTGTTTCATAACTAAAAGACAGTTTCGCATCAGTTCCCGGCTGTAATGTCGTTTTGGAATAATCCACACTATCTTTATGTACACGTGGTGGCGTTCCTGTTTTTAAGCGCATTAAACGAAAACCTGAATCTTCCTCTAAATGTTTAGATAAGTATTTAGAGTATTTCTGTTTATCAGGCCCGCTATCTACGGCTATATCACCAACTAAAACACGGCTACGCATATAAGTTCCCGTCGTTAAAATAACTGTTCTAGCTTCAATCATTTGATTATCTTCTAAAACAACACCCTTAACGCTCTCATTTTCAATTTCTAAATTCTCTACTGTCGCTTCTAAAATATCTAAATTAGCTTGATTTCTTAAAACTTGTTGCATGTATCTAGGATATTTCATTTTATCAGCTTGAGCACGCAAAGATTGAACCCCGGGTCCTTTAGCTGTATTCAACATTTTCATCTGAAGGTAAGTGGCATCAGCAGTTCTGCCCATCTGACCACCTAATGCATCAATTTCTCTAACTACGATGCCTTTAGCCGGCCCACCAATAGATGTATTACATGGCAAACTACCTACATTATCAAAATTAGATGTAATCAACAAAGTTTTTAATCCCATTCTACTTGGTGCTAAGGCTGCTTCAATTCCTGCGTGTCCTCCACCAACAACAATGACATCATACATTGCCAACACCCCTTTCTTTCCTCACTCATTATAACCACTTTACGCTTTTTTGACAATCATTATATTTTAAATCAGCAACAATTCATAAGCTTCCACTCCCTTACACAAAGCAAATGAAAAGCTGTTGATTTTATAATAGCCTAGTTATAAGCTGTTATCTTTTTTATAATAGAAAATAACCTACTATTATGCAAAGAATTCATAGCATAAAATCTACAATACTAATTAAGTAGATAGCATAATTTCTATCTATATTCTTTTAAGCACAATCAAGTTCACTGATAGATTTCTACATTCTTCTTCATTTGGCTCTCTTATAATTGAGAATAAAGGACTTTAAGCCAATTCATTTAAAAGTCATAAATTTATGTTAAGATAACTACAGATTAGAATTGAAAGGAAGTTTACCATGGTTGAATGGATTAATAATACAAATCTACTAAAAGATAATCTCATACAAACAATTATCAATGTTTCTTTAATTATATTGATTGCCGTTATTACAAGCAAAATTTTAAAAAAATATATTGTTAAATATTATGTCAAAAATCAGCGTTTTGTTTTGCGTTTGAAAAATATAGCTGTTTATACTTTAGCCATTTATGGTATCTTAAACCAATTTACCGCTTTTTCCGATATTATTAAGGCTTTAGCAGCTAGCACCGGTGTAATTACTTTAGCTTTAGGTTTAGCTGCCCAAGATGCCATAGGAAATTTTGCCAATGGTATGTTAATTGTCACATTTAAGCCATTTAAGATTGGAGATTTAATTAAAATTTCAGATTATCAATTAACCGGTTATGTTATTGACATAGCATTACGTCATACTGTCATTAAAACATTTGAAAATACTGAAATTATCATTCCTAACAGTATCATGAATAAAGCCATTTTAGAGAATGTTAGTAGTGTTAATAACCGTAAAGCCAATTTCTTAGAATTAGATATCAGTTATGAAAGCAATCTTGATTTAGCTATGAAAATCATCGAAGAGGAAGTCTTAGCTCACCCAAATTATATTGATAATCGAACTAAAGAGGATACAGACAATGGTGTTAAACCTGTGATTACAAGATTGACAGAATTTAAAGATAGCTCAATGCACTTACGCACAACGATTTATTCTAAAGATAATGCCGAAGGATTTGCGATGTTATCAGACTTGCGTATTGCCATTAAACATCGTTTTGATAAAGAGGGAATTGTAATTCCTTATCCACATCGCACAATTGAAATAAAAGCCTAGGAGGTACTAAGATTGAACGCTATTTTCTTACTAAAAAATAAAAGTGATATTGCATTTCTATTGGAGGATCATACAGTTCGACAAGGATTGGAAAAGATGAAAGCCCATGGTTACACAGCTCTTCCCGTTCTTACTCATGATGGCGAGTATGTCGGCAGTATCAGTGAAGGTGATTTTTTATGGCATATTATCAGTACAGATAACAATGATTTACGCAGTAAAGAAGATAATATGCTCATTGATCTGATTCGTCCTCATTTTAATCCCGCAGTTCGTATTGATGTAACAATGGAAGATTTGCTTAATCGTGCCAAGGAACAAAATTTTGTTCCCGTTGTAGATGATAGAAATAAATTTATTGGAATTATTACTAGAAAAGACATTATTGCTTACTTTCAATCACGTTATGCCAAAGAACCTATTTCACCTAAAAATTCATCTTTTGAAAAGAAAAAAGAAATGCTTAATATATAAAAAGTCGCAACTGTGGTTACGACTTTTAAAAACTATTTCAAAAACAAATTTAAACTTTGAGCTATTCCACCCAACCAAAATGTCGACAAGCATAATAAATACCATCATCATCAACATTTTTAGTTACAAAAGTGGCTTTTTCTTTAAGTTCTGAAACGGCATTTCCCATGGCGATACAAGTCCAAATTTCAGGTAAAAACATCTTTAGATCATTACGCTCATCACCAAATACGACCACATCTTCAATTGGTGCTTGAAGATGTTCCATCATTCTTTTAATACCAATTGATTTATCATCAGGTTCAACGAAAATATATTCATGATGAAAACGCACATGAGGAAGTTTCTTTAAAGATACAATCTTTTCTTCTTCACCCGGATAACAAGCGATATACATTTTCTTTACTTCAGGAAATTGGCTAGGATGAACACCTTCTTGCACACGGGTTTCTAAATAAGTGTCATGTGTAAAGTCATAAAATCTATCATCTTTAGCTAAACGATATGGTGCATCTTCGGGTGAAATTCCCCAAGGAATTCCTTTAGCATCACATTCATCTGCCAAAGTACAACAATCCTCTTTGTTCAATGGAATAATTTCAATACATTGTTTATCGATAGTAATACCATTGCCTCCATCATGTACCATATTTTGAATTTTAAACTGGTTCATATAATCTTTAGCCATCGCAAAACTTCGTCCGGTTGCAATCGCTACAAAATGCCCTTTTTCTTGTAACTCTTTCAATGTCTTAATTGTAGATTCCGGAATATATTGTTTCCCCGGCATTCCTACAGCTAATGTTCCATCAATATCAAAAAAGAAATATTTACGTTTCATACCCATCACCTCTGTAACTATTATAATGATGTTTTGAATGAATCCTTTAATATTTCAAAATATGAAAACAAAACAGAGAAAAATCAAGCTTATTAACCAACTTCTATACCTTTCTTCCAATTTTATCCAAATATATATGAATTTGATTCAAACCATAAACCCTAATAAAACCAAAGCAATAAACCCCGGAACATCAAAAGCTGCTAAAATAATAATATTAAATAAATTAATAGGCAACTCATAACCATATCTCATGCCAAACGTATTAAACAAAATCAAAAAAAGTGTTGCAGCCATGAGTCTTAAAGCGAATTTGGAAATCTTCTCTACCATCATTCCACCCTCTTACTCATAACTATGCAACACTATTATATTTTAGTACGCCCTTCTAATGATTTTAATAAAGTTAATTCATCAGCATAATCAATATTACTTCCAATTGGTAAACCATGAGCGATACGAGTTACTTTAACATCATAACATTGTAACAAACGTGCTAAATAAAGAGCTGTCGTTTCACCATCTCTTGTCAAGTTTGTCGCTATAATAATCTCATTTACTTCCCCTTTATCTAAGCGTTTCAGTAACGGACTAATATTTAAGTCATCAATACCAATCCCCTCCATCATTGAAACCACTCCATGTAACACATGATATAAGCCACGATAAGCTTTTATTTTCTCTAAGGCAAAAACATCTTGAGGATTTTCAACAACCATGATTGTTTGTCGATCACGCGTTTCATCATTGCAAATATCACATATACGATGGTCAGTAATTTGACCGCATTCCTCACAGTAATGAATATCTTTTTTTAACGACATTAAGGCATCGGCAAATTCTTCTAAGCTAAAATCAGGCATATTAAGGCAATGATAAACCAAACGTTCAGCGCTTTTAGTCCCAATGCCCGGTAAATGTTTAAAACATTCTAATAAATGTAGAAAAGAATCAGGATAATTCATCTTTAAAGCAGATTAGGAATACTAACATTCCCGGCAATACTGCCAATCTCCTCTTCTTTTTGATCTGCGATTTGTTGTCTAGCTTGATTAAGTGTCGCTACAATAGCCCCCTCTAACATCGCTTTATCTTCTTTTAATAAAGCCTCATCTAGCTGTAAACCTACAATTTCCATATTGCCTTTCATTTGCCCTTTGATTGTTTTTTCAGCATTTTCAAAACTAAACACTTTTCCATTAAAAGCATTCTGAACTTTATTTAATTTTTTTTGCATCGCTTGAGCTTGTTTCATTAACTGATTTATATTCATTGTCTATTCCTCCATAATTTCCACAATATCACCAAATAAGTCAACTGCAAATTTCTGACCTTCACTTAAAGCCGCTTCTTGTTCGGGTTCTTCTACAGAAATAATATGACTTAAAGTAATAGAATGCGGTTTTGGTAACTTATTGACTTGTCTTAGTTTTAAATAACTATTACGAATATCTGTCCATTGATTTTTTGTCACTGCAATATAGTCGTAATCTTCTCCCAAAACTTCCTTCAAAAACTTTTTAACACCAAAATAGTTTTTATGATAGTTTAAATTATTAGCTAAAGGCTGATGTTCGCAAGCTAAAATCAAACCACCTAAGCAAGCGGCAACAGGGGCACTATCCATCAGCATAGAAGCATTCTTAGCTGTATTGATATTTGCTAAATAACGTTTAATGGTTGGCCAACGTTCTTGATTAGCAATCAAAATCTTACGATTCGCTTGAACAAGGATATTTAAAATATCTGTAAACTCTACTCGGATATCTCCATCTAAGACATTCATCTCCTCTTGTGCTTGTGCTAATGGGACTTCTTTTACCATAGGTTCAGGCTCTTTTTCCTGAATATTTTCTTCTTGGACTACAGGTGCTTCAGCTTGTACAATCCCATCGTCCATATCCAATTGTTTCTCTAAATTCTCAATTTTGGTTGCCATTTCCTCTTCATCTTGATAATCATGAATCATCGGTTCTTGATGACTTTCTACCTCTTGAATAATAGGTTCAGGACTTGGTTTAGGAACGGCTTTTGTTTCATTAGTTTCATGTACCTGATTACAGATTCTCATACATGCTAACTCAAAATAAATCTTAGCATCTCCGGTTTCCCTATAATTAGTCAAAGCAGAAGTCAAAATATCTATATATTCGAAACATTCCTCTGCCGTAATATAGGGAGCAATCATATCAACATAGTCTTTATTCAAGACAAATAGGAGTTTTTCATCTTGAATATTTTTGTAAATAATTGTATCCTTCAATATTTGAATTAAGTCATACGTCAAGCGTTTAATATCCGTCCCACTTTCATTCATCTTGCCTAAATCATGCAACATACCCGCCATATCTTTACGCATCAATTTCAAAATATACTCAATCTTATTTGGAATAGAGATAATGCCATAAACCTGATTCACATCTTGAACGGTTAAATTTTTACCGCAATAAGCAAGACACTGCTCAAGAATACTTAATGAATCTCTCATGCCACCTTCAGCTAATTGAGCAATTAAAGCTAAAGCTTCTTTTTCAAACGTAACACCCTCTTGATGTAAAACCATCTCAAGATATTCTACAATATCTGTAATTGAAATTCTTGAAAAGTCAAATCTTTGACAGCGTGAAATAATCGTCGCTAAAATCTTTTGAGGCTCCGTTGTCGCTAGGATAAAAACGACATGACTTGGTGGTTCTTCTAGGGTCTTTAACAAAGCATTGAAAGCCCCCGGACTCATCATGTGAACCTCATCAATAATATAGACCTTATAACGCCCACGAATCGGCGCATATTTAACTTTTTCAATCAAATCACGAACATCATCTACACCGGTATTGCTGGCAGCATCTATTTCTAAAATATCCGGATGTTCTCCTTTAGTAATAGCTAAACAGTTATCACAGATATTACATGGTACTTCTTCGCCAATTGACTCACAATTGATAGCCTTAGCAAATATCTTTGCAATAGATGTTTTTCCCGTACCACGAGGTCCGCAAAACAAATAAGCATGAGAAATCTTATTTTCTTTAATTGCATTTTTTAATGTCTGTGTGACATGCTTTTGTCCTGCTACCTCTTCAAAACTTTGAGGTCGATAAGCACGATACAATGCACGATATGCCATATCCTTTTCCCCCTTTTCATTCTGTTTCTATTATATCAAAAAAATCACATTTAGAGTAGTAGCATATTACATTAAATCATATCCTTTAATCTATCTAATATGCCGTGGTTTACAATAAAATAAAATAAGTCTGATAATTTCTTGCGTAGTTAATCTTAATTGAGCTTTTGTCACTTCCTTTTGCATGGCTTTTTGCAAAGTGTGTGGTTCACATTGAATAGAAAAATAAGCTATCATACCTTTAGTGTGAAGACTACTAGCCGCCTGTTGAATACTTCCGCCAATACCAATGGCAAGCACATCATATTTTTTAGCAATTTGAGCAATAATCATAGGAATTTTTCCCATGCTCGTCTGTTCATCAATGCAGCCTTCACCGGTAATAACTAAATCAGCTGTCTTTATTTCTTCTTCTAAATGCTGAGCTTCCATTACAAGTTTAGCACCTGATTGCATATTTGCCGACATAAAAGTTAAAAAAGCATATCCTAAACCACCTGCTGCCCCGGCACCTTTTGCATTTTTTAAATCCTTCCCTAAAACACATTGAACCATATTGGCAAAATTGTTTAAGGCATTGTCAAGCAATGCAACTTCATCTTCTTTTACCCCTTTTTGTCTACCGAAAATAGCTGTTGCACCTAACTTGCCACATAATGGATTTGTTACATCTGAAGCAAGGGTAAATTGACATTCTTGTAGACGTGGATCTAAAGCTGAAATATCAATTTTCCTAATATTTAATAAATCATACACATCTTTAAAATCAACCTTTAATCCCAAAGCTTGTAACATACCAATACCGGCATCATTTGTAGCACTTCCCCCAAGTCCGATAATAAACTCTCGAACCCCTTTATCTAAACATACCTGAATAACTTCACCAATACCATAACTAGACGCATACCTAGGTTCACGCCGCTGACATTTTGCCAATCCTACAATTTCCGCAACTTCAATCACAGCCATTTTTTTATCTTCGCATAATAGATATCTACAATCTATCTTTTCCATATAGGCGTTATTCACTTCTACATGAAAAATTTCTCCCTGATATGCATTAGCCAAAGCATCAATTGTCCCTTCGCCACCATCAGCTACTCCTTTGACAACTACATCTATCAATGGATTGATTTCTAAAATACTGTCTTTGATACATTGTCCAATTTCCAAAGAACCTAGACTTCCTTTAAAAGAATCAACTGCTACCACTACTTTCAAATACATCACCTTATTTCATCTTAATATTACTATGTTGCTAAGCTATATTTTGAGGTGTTTAATTTTCTTTCGCTATTTATCTTTATTTTATATTGTACTAAATCATTAGCTATTTGACAATTTATTCATGAATTTTATTACATTTTTAAATGAAATTCCCTCCCTTGTTTTATCAAAAGCACACATCTTTATTTACCCTTGTTCATCATTACTTTATAATAAATTATTTATTTAATTTTAAGATATAATGAAATGAAATAGATTATAATTAAAATAAAGGAGGAATTGTATGAAACGAAAGAAAATATATTTTTTGATTGTTATTATCGGACTTATCGGTATTTGGTGGTACAATACCTTCACTATCAAAATAACAGAAGTTTATATTACAGATGAGCGAATTAAAGACGAGATTAAAATTGTCCAAATCACAGATTTACATGGCTTTAAATTTGGGAAAGATAACCGTTATTTAATTAATAAAATAACAGCGCAACAACCTGATCTTATTATTGCAACAGGAGATATGTATTCGAGTAATGATAAGCGAGGTAAAGAAACAGCTTTAGCACTTTTACAACACTTAACGGATTTAGCACCTGTCTATTTTGTGAACGGCGAACACGATAGTGATGAAGACTTCTATGAAGCTTTAACTAATGTCGGTGTCAATGTTTGGAATTATCGACAACAAATTATTGATGTTAAAGGCACCAAACTACATCTTTTTGGAACTAACAACTTATACTATTCTCCTACTTTTGATTTACATCACGAATGGGAACCGTGCAACGAACATTTTTCTATTTTAATAGCTCATCTCCAAAATTTTAAAGCTTTTCAAGATTTTGGAATTGATTTGGCTTTATGTGGTGATACGCATGGAGGACAAATTCGCTTACCTTTTATCGGTAGTTTATATACAGATGGTATTTGGCTTCCTGAAGCAACAGGTGTTTATGTGCATGGACTTTATCAAGAAGGTCCACACTCTCTTTTTATCTCAAGTGGACTAGGAAGTAGCCCTATCCCTATACGATTAGGCGTTAGACCTGAAATTGCTGTTATTCATTTAAAGCCTAAAACATAAAAAAGTTGTGAGAAGATATTTGTTTCAAATCTATATCTTTTTCACAACTTTTTATATGCATTATTAAATTTCTTCTAATTCAATAATTTTCTCTTTTACCAAATCGATGAATTTCTTTGTTATAGGTGACATGATACGATTCTTTTTCCAAACCAAAACTGATCCTTGTGTTAGTAAGGGTTTTAAAGGAATAAACTTCAATCCACTCATATCTTGATGAAGGATTGAACCCTCGATACTTATTACGCACCCTATCCCATGTCTTATCATAGCTAATATATTAGAAATTAAGTTATGTCCCCCAATAATCTCATATTGATCATAATTTCCATTAGACCATTCTTTTAATTCATTTTTTACTAATGAGCGTTTTTCATTAAAAAATATTGGAATACCGATTAAATCATTTGGCTCTATAAAATTTTTTTTAGCTAAGAAATGATTTTTAGGTACAATTAAACCCCAAGGATCTTGATATGGTAAACGTATAAAGTCAAAAGATTCGATATCAATTGCACCTAATAAAATGCCTACATCTAATAGTCCTTGATTGATTTTTTCTTTAATCAATAGAGCATTTCCGGTATAAATCTCATAAGTAACTTGTGGGTGCATAGTACAATAATCTTTAATAACTTTAGGCAAAAAATCAAAAGATACTGCTGTTTCTCCGGTTCCAATCGCTAATTGTCCGACTAACTGTTCTTCTTCATCTTTGAGTTCCCTTTCAGTTTTCTCAATCAGTGATATAATTTCTTCTGCTCTTCTTTGTAACATCATACCGGCTTCTGTCAACTGCAAACCTTTTTTATCACGAATCAATAATTGTTGTCCCATTATATCTTCTAATTGAACCAATTGACGACTTAAAGTCGGTTGGGTAATATGCAATAACTCAGCACTTTTTGTAATGTTTCGCTCTTTTGCAACTGTTAAAAAATATTCTAATAACCTTGTTTCCATATTCATGCGAGCTTTTTTGCCTCGCTCCTCACTCCTTTCATTTATTTTATTATATCTGTATTATTTTGACAGCTCATAAGATTTATTGAAGTTATTCATTTCCTATAAAATACCTTGAGCAATTCTTTAACTTCATTATACCTTAGAATACAAAAAGATAGTATCAAAAATACTATCTTTTAACAATTTTTCTTTTATCTTTAAAATATTGACTAATTAACTTAGAACAATTTTCTTCATCTATTCCTTTAATATAAGTAACTTGATGATTAAAGAACTTATTGTCTGTACTATCTAAAAGCTGAGATAAAGCTAGCCAACGTTTTTCAGAAGCACCATAGAAAACTCTTCGGATTCTTGCATTGATAATTGCACCACTGCACATGACGCAAGGTTCTAGTGTGACATACAAATCACAATCCTCCAATCGCCATGTACCTAACTTACGACAAGCTTTTTCAATGGCAATAATCTCAGCGTGTTTTGTTGCTTCTTGTTTTGTTTCTCGTAAATTATAAGCTCGACTGATAATCTTACCATCTTTCACTATAACCGCACCAATAGGCACCTCATCTTTAAGCAATGCTTTTTGAGCTTGTTTATATGCTTCTTTCATCATCTTTAAATCAAAATCCACAAAGGCACCTCTTTTCTAAATAAAATACCACTACACATAACAGGTACTCCTTAATGCTGCTACCTTCCGGTCCTGACATGGTTCGAAGCCTGCTATTGTAATGGCAAAATTTATTATACACGAACTTATTTTAAAAAGCAATTAAAACAATC
>CAJUOR010000042.1 GCA_910588165.1 uncultured Thomasclavelia sp. | reverse complement strand
AATTATAAAAAAAGTACTTATGGTTCTTTTATGTGTATGCTATTTGACGCTTACGCTATACCAAATCAATTCATTTTTAAAGTCTATCAAATAATAAACAAAAAAACCAATGCTTTCGCACTGGCTTTAATTGATTAAGACAAGCTAATAATTACCATTGGCGCATTGTCACCACGACGGTTACCAATTTTATACATACGAGTGTATCCACCATTAACGTCTTTATATTTAGGTGCAATTTCATCAAATAATTTTTGAACTGCATCTTTACCTGTTGCCTCATCGATAACATGCTGACAAATAGCAGCAGCTTGACGTCTAGCATGTAAATCACCACGTTTACCTAATGTAATTAATTCTTCAACAACAGAACGAACTTCTTTAGCTCTTGTTTCAGTAGTTGTAATTTTACCGTGCATAATGATGTCAGTAGCCATATTACGTAACATAGCTTTTCTGTGATCAGATGTACGTCCTAATTTTCTATTTTTAGCCATGAGCTAGTCCTCCTTCCCTAATGCCTTTTATTCAACATTCTTGAAAGCAAGTCCTAGTTCTTGTAATTTTTCTTTGACTTCTTTCAAGGATTTTTTACCTAAGTTACGAACCTTTATCATTTCATCTTCTGTCTTCTGAGCTAACTCTTGTACAGTTTGAATGCCGGCTCTCTTCAAGCAATTGTATGAACGAACTGAAAGGTCTAATTCTTCAATTGTCATATCTAATACTTTATTGCCTGATTCTTTTGTAGCTTCTGACATGACGTCCATATTGATTGCCATCTCGTTCAATTCTACAAATAGCTTTAGATGTTCAACTAGAATTTTAGCAGCTAATGCTAAAGCTTCATGTGGTTGAATCGATCCATCTGTTTGGATTTCCATTGTCAATTGATCGTATTTTGCACTTTGACCAACACGAGTTGGCTCAACTACATAAGATACTTTCTCAATTGGCGAATAAAGTGAATCCGTTGGGATAATACCAATTGTATTAATCATTTTTTTGTTTTGATCTGCACTCACATACCCGCGATCTGTTTTAGCATACATTTCCATATAGAAATGTTGACCGGCAGCAACATGACAGATTTCTAAATCGTTGCTGATCATTGTTACATCGCTAGGGCATTGAATATCAGCACCTGTAACTGTCGCTGGTCCTTCAACATCAACGACCATAGTTACTGGTTCTTCACTATCAACTTTAAAAACTAATTGTTTTAATTTTAAAATGATATGAGTGACATCTTCAACAACGCCGTCAACAGCGCTGAATTCATGGATAGCACCATTGATTTTAACAGCGTTAATGGCAGCACCAGGTAATGAAGACAACAATATACGACGAAGTGCATTACCTAATGTAGTGCCGAAGCCTCTTTCTAATGGTTCAATTGTAAATCTACCAAAGTTATCAGCTTCTACATAATCTTGGATGTTAAAATTTGCTTTTTCGAATTTCTGCATGCTTATCCCTCCTCACAGGAATCGATTATCCACGAGGACGTTTTGGTGGACGACATCCGTTGTGTGGAATTGGTGTTACATCATTAATAGCAGCTACTTCTAAACCGGCAGCTTGCAATGCACGTACAGCAGCTTCACGTCCAGGACCTGGACCTTTTACGTTTACTTCTACTGTTTTCATACCTTGATCCATAGATGCCTTTGCAGCAGCTTCAGCAGCCATTTGAGCAGCATATGGAGTTGATTTTCTTGAACCTTTAAAGCCAAGTGCACCTGCACTAGACCATGTTAACACATTTCCAAATTCATCTGTAATAGTGACAATAGTATTGTTGAAAGTTGAATGAACATGTGCAACACCTTTTGCTATATTTTTCTTTACACGTCTTTTTCCGCGTGTTTGTCTAACTTTAGCCATTTACTTCAACCTCCTATCCTATTTCTTTTTACCAGCAATTGGTTTAGATTTACCTTTACGTGTACGAGCATTTGTCTTTGTTCTTTGACCACGTACAGGAAGTCCACGGCGGTGACGCATACCACGGTAGCTTCCGATTTCCATTAAACGTTTAATGTTTAAAGCTACGTCACGGCGAAGGTCACCTTCTACTTTATAATTTTCTACTTCTTTTCTGATTGCATTTTCCTGTTCTTCTGTTAAATCTTTAACCTTAAGTGTTTCAGGAATATTACAAGCAGCTAAGATTTCTTTTGCTCTAGGTTTACCAATACCATAGATGTATGTTAAAGAGATAACCACGTGTTTATCGCGTGGGATATCTATACCTGCAATACGAGCCATTTTGTTCCCTCCTAAATATTAACCTTGTCTTTGTTTGTGCTTTGGATTTTCGCAAATAATCATTACACGACCTTTACGTTTAATGACGCGACATTTATCACAAATTGGTTTTACTGATGCTCTAACTTTCATTTGTTTAGCCTCCTTGCTTGGAAGAATTTTTTTACTTTTTACTTATGTCTAAAAGTGATTCGCCCACGTGTTAAGTCATACGGAGAAATTTCTACTGTTACCTTATCCCCCGGTAAAATGCGAATGTAGTTCATACGGATTTTACCAGAAACGTGAGCCAAGATAACAACGTCGTTACCGTCCACTCCGCTAATCGCAACCTTGAACATCGCATTAGGCAATGTTTCTAATACGGTTGCTTCTACTTCAATTACATCTGATTTCTTTTTTGCCATCGAATCTATAATCTCCTTCAATCATTTACAGCTTTGTGAGAATTTCATAACCGTCATCTGTCACCACAATTGTATGTTCAAAGTGGCAACTGTTGGTTCCATCTTGAGTTACAACACTCCATTGATCATTAAGTGTCTTCACCTGACACTTACCTGCAATAATCATCGGTTCTACAGCAAGCGTCATTCCCTTTTTCAAAATAGGACCTCTACCTGCCAAACCGTAATTCATCACTGCCGGTTTCTCATGTAATGCTTTTCCTATACCATGTCCACTATAGTCAAGTGGCGTTGAGTATCCATTGTCTAAAAAGCATACTTGAATAGCGTGTGAAATGTCTGTCAACCTTATTCCATGTCTTATATGTTTCAAGCCTTCATATAAACATTTCTCACCAATTTCTAAAAGATGTTGATTCTCTTGACTAATTCTTCCCACTGCGTAAGTCCAGGCACTATCACCATGATAGCCATGGAAATTAGCACCTACATCTATCGAAATAATGTCACCTTCCTGCAATGTCCTACCACTTGGTATGCCATGGATAACGACATCATTGATAGAAGTACATATACTAGCCGGAAAGCCTTGATAATTTAGAAATGAAGGCGTAGCGCCTGCATTTTTGATGATTTTATAAGCTGCCACGTCAAGCTCTTTTGTAGTAATACCAGGTTTAATCATTTCAGACATTTTCTGGTGCACCATCGCTACAATTCTTCCAGCTTCTCTCATCATCTCTAATTCACTTGAGGTCTTTGGAATCATTATTCCCCAACCCCCAGGCTTTTTTCGATGTCTTTAAATACGTCGTCCATCGCCTGATCACCATTGATATTAACCAAAGAACCCTTCATTGTATAATAATCAATTAAAGGTCTAGTTTGACGCATATAAGTTTGTAAACGTATTTTTACAGCTTCTTCACTCTCGTCAATTCTTTGGTATAATTCACCACCACATATATCACAGATACCGTCAACCTTACTTGGTTTAAATTCTAAGTTATAAGTTGCTCCGCATTCGCGACATACACGACGTCCGGAAAGTCGTTTAATTAACTTATCAAAATCTACATCTAAATTGATAATGGCATCAATATTGTAGCCAAGTTCTTTTGATAGACTCTCTAACGATCTTGCTTGGACAACTGTACGCGGAAAACCATCTAAAATAAATCCATTTGGAAAATCATTTTTGGAAAGCCGTTCGCGTACAATGTCGATAGTAATATCATCAGGTACCAGATGGCCATACTGAATAAAGAATTTCGCAATAACGCCAAGTTTTGAGTCTTCCTTCATTTCTTTACGGAACATATCTCCGGTTGAAATTTGAGTTAACCCATATTTAGAAACAAGCTTTTCTGCCTGAGTTCCTTTTCCGGCACCTGGAGGGCCCATAAGAATAATGTTCATAAGCTTCCCTCTTTTCTTTACTATCACTTACGAATATAACCTTTATATTCGCGACGTGTCATATAAGTATTAATTTGTTTCACTGTTTCTAATGCAACACCCGTTACAATGATTAAACCGGTACCACCTAAACGAATCTGATTAGAAACGCTGTCGGCAACAGGCCATATAATAGGTAATGCAATAGGAATAGCAGCTATAATAACTAAGAAAATAGCGCCTAGGACAGTAATTCTATTTAATACTTTCTTAATGTAGTTTTCAGTTTCTTTCCCTTGTCTTACACCAGGGATTGAGGCTGAAGATTTCTTTAAATCTTCCGCAATTTTTTCCGCATTTATCTGTAAGTTTGCATAGAAGAAAGTAAACAATACAATCAATACCAAATAAATAAGAAATGCCCCTGGTTGCGTACTGAAATCAAAGAATTTCTTTAATGTGGTAATTGTAGGTGTTTCTTTCATAAAACTCATGATTGTCATCGGAGTAGACATTACTGAAGACGCAAAGATGACTGGAATAACTCCCGCGCTATTTATTTTAAATGGCATGTGAGTTTTATCCTTAGTACGCATCATTGGATTACCTCCGGTGGCATAATTTACCGGAATCTTGCGTACCGCTCCTTCATTATACACTACAAAGACAATAATTAACAGATAAATTAGTACAAATAATAAATAATTCATAACACCGCCGGCTGTTGTTGCAAAGTCAGCATTTTTAACCTGAATAAGATCTCTTGCTGTTGCAATAAAGCTTGATGGTAGATTAGCAACGATACCTGCAAAAATCAATAATGAAATACCATTACCGATTCCTTTTGATGTGATTTGATCGCCAATCCACATCGAAAGTGTCGCCCCAGCTACCATAACAACACCGACGTATGCATAAGTTGCAAGATTTGATTGAAGCAATAAGCCATAAGCATGATCAAATGCATATGTTAAGCTCAACCCTTGAACTGCTGCTAAAACAACAGTGATATAACGAGTTACCCTATCTTTTTTCTTACGCCCTGTTTGACCTTCCTTTGTCCATTCACTTAAGATTGGAATGACATCCATTGAAAGTAATTCTACAATAATAGATGATGTGATGTACGGAGAAACACCCAACGCAAAAAGTGAAAATCTCTCAAGCGAACCACCACCTAGAAGATTCATAATTCCAAAAATACCTGATGTAGCAAAGCCTTGTGTTAATACATCACCATTAACACCGGGAATTGTAATGGCTGCCCCAATTCTATAGACAAACAACATTCCCAGCGTAAAGATGATTCGACTTCTTAATTCCGGCTTTCTGAATATATTAGCGATATAGGTAAACATATTAGATCACCTCTGTTTTGCCACCTGCAGCTTCAATAGCTTTAACAGCTGATGCTGAGAATTTATTAGCTTTTACAGTTAATTTTTTCTCTAAGCTGCCATTGCCTAAAATTTTAATACCATCTAATTCTTTACGAACTAAACCAGTTTCAACTAATAATTCAGGTGTTACTTCAGTACCATCTTCGAAACGATTTAACTGATCTAAATTCACAATTGAATATTCAACACGTGTAAAATTAGTGAATCCACGTTTTGGTAATCTCATGAACAATGGAGTTTGTCCACCTTCAAAACCAGGTCTTTTTCCGCCACCAGATCTAGCGCCGGCACCTTTTTGACCACGGCCAGATGTCTTACCATTTCCTGAGCTTGTTCCACGTCCTACACGGTTTCTCTTATGACGTGCACCTTCTGTATATGATAATTCATGTAATTTCATGTTCACACCTCCTATTAGATTTCTTCAACTTGTACAAGGTGTTCAACCTTTTTAACCATACCTTGGATCATCGCATTATTTTCCTTAGTAACAGTCTTGTTGATTTTTGTTAAACCTAAAGCTTTTAATGTATCTTTTTGGTTTTTCTTAGAACCGATCGGGCTCTTCACTAGCTTAATTGTAATTTCGTTTGCCATTTTCTAGCCCTCCTATCCGTAAATTTCTTCAACAGTCTTTTCTCTGATTTCAGCTACATGTTTTGCAGTTTTTAATGAAGCTAAACCATTGATTGTAGCACGTACCATATTGATTGGAGTTCTTGAGCCTAAACATTTAGATAGAATGTTTGAGTACCCAGCCAATTCAACAACAGCACGAACCGGACCACCGGCGATAATACCTGTACCTTCAGAAGCAGGTTTGATAAATACACTTCCTGCACCGAATGTACCGGTTACTTCATGCGTAATAGTACCATGTACGATTGGGACATTGATAACGTTTTTCTTAGCAGCTTCAGAAGCTTTTTTGATTGCATCAGGTACTTCGTTAGCTTTGCCTGTACCAAAACCTACGCGGCCTTTTTTATCTCCAACAACCACTAAAGCTGCAAAACGCATAATACGTCCACCTTTTGTAACTTTAGTAACACGGTTGATTGTAACAACACGTTCTTCAAATTCTTTTTCTTCTTGTCTTCTTGGTCTACGTTGTTCCATGCTTTACCTCCTTAACTAGAATTTTAATCCAGCTTCTCTAGCAGCTTCAGCTAATGCTTTGACACGTCCATGATAAACATATCCACCTCTATCGAAAACTACTTTTTCGATGTTTTTAGCGACTGCTTTTTCAGCGATATCTTTACCTACTGTTTTAGCGGCTTCAATATTTGAACCGTTGTCTAATTTAAGTGCAACACTTGATGAAGCAACTAATGTATGTCCATTCACGTCATCAATGATTTGAGCGTGGATGTGAGAATTAGAACGGAACACATTTAAACGTGGGCATTCTGGAGTTCCACTAATTTTGAAACGAACTCTTGCATGACGTTTTTTACGTACAACGCTTCGTGAAATCTTTTTAACCATGAGATTGCAACTCCTTTCTTCAGCTTACTATTTCTTACCAGCTGTTTTACCTTCTTTTCTGATGATATGTTCACCAACATATTTAATACCCTTTCCTTTGTAAGGTTCAGGTTTTCTTACAGCACGAATTCTTGCTGCGTATTCGCCTACGCGTTCTTTATCAATACCAGATACAACTACTTGAGTAGCTGATGGTGTTTCAATTTTTACACCTTCTTCAGGTACGATTTCAACTGGGTGAGAGTATCCAACGTTCAATACCAATTTATTACCTTGCATTTGTGCACGATAACCGATACCGACGATTTCTAACTCTTTCTTATAGCCGTTATGAACACCTTCGATCATATTAGCTAAGACAGCTCTTGTTGTACCATGAAGCTGTTTATGCTGTTTCAATTCACTGCTTCTTTTCACTGTGATTACATTTTCGTTTTGTTCAATTGTAATAACAGGTGAAAATTGTCTAACTAAAGTCCCTTTAGCACCTTTAACTGTAACAGTGTTATCAGTAGCTACTTCAACAGTTACACCTTCAGGTACGTTAATAATTTTATTACCAACACGAGACATCGTCTACACCTCCTGCTTTATTTTTCTCTTACCAAACGTAAGCAATTACTTCGCCGCCAACTTTTTTTGCTCTAGCTTCTTTATCAGTGATTACACCTTGAGAAGTAGAAACAATAGCGATACCTAACCCATTTAATACTTTAGGTACTTCATCTACTTTAGCATAGATACGAAGTCCAGGTTTAGAAATACGTTTTAAACCTGTGATTACACGTTCGTTACCATTGTATTTCAAAGTAATGACGATTGTTTTTTTAACGCCATCTTCTTCAACTGTAAAATCTTTGATGAATCCTTCATTCTTTAAAATTTCAGCAATTCTGATTTTAATTTTTGAACCAGGAACTGAAACTGTTTCATGACGCTCTTGGTTAGCGTTACGGATTCTTGTTAACATATCTGCAATTGGATCTGTCATCACCATGCGAGAGTCCTCCTTCCATTACGGTCAATTTATAAGCTTACCAGCTTGCTTTCTTTACACCAGGAATTTCGCCTTTATAAGCTAATTCACGGAAACAAATACGGCAAAGTTTGAACTTACGGATAACTGAATGTGGTCTTCCGCAACGTTCACAACGCGTATATTCGCGAACCTGATACTTCTGAGGACGCTGTTGTTTCACCTTCATTGATGTTTTTGCCATTGATTAGTCCTCCTTATTTCTGGAATGGCATACCTAATTGAGCCAACAATTCTCTACCTTCATCATCAGTAGTAGCTGTTGTAACAATTACAATATCCATACCTCTTAATTTATTGACTTTATCAAAATTGATTTCCGGGAAAATCAACTGTTCCTTAACACCTAATGTATAGTTACCTCTGCCATCAAAAGCATTTTTAGAAACACCTCTGAAGTCACGAACACGAGGTAAACTGATATTAATTAATTTATCTAAGAATTCGTACATTCTTTCACCACGTAAAGTAACTTTACAACCGATTGGCATACCTTCACGTAATTTGAAGCCTGCGATTGATTTCTTAGCTTTTGTAACAACTGGTTTTTGACCAGCAATTAATGTTAATTCAGCAACTGCATCATCTAATGCTTTAGCGTTAGTTGTAGCATCACCTACACCGATGTTTAATACAACTTTTTCTACCTTAGGCACTTGCATTACTGATTTATAACTATATTTCTCCATTAAAGATTTAACGACTTCGTTAGTGTAACGTTCCTTTAATCGATTCATTTGCTTGCCTCCTTCCAACTATTTCTTTTTCTTATCCAAGTTAGTACCTGATTTTTTAGAGATACGAACTTTTTTGCCATCTACAACTTCGTATTTTACTTTAGTGATCGCTTTAGCTTTTGAATCGTAGATAGCGACATTTGAAACGTGGATTGGAGCTTCTCTTGTAACAATTCCACCTTCAGGATCTGCTTGAGAAGGTTTTACATGTTTTGTTACGACGTTGACACCTTCAACGATAACACGATTTTCTTTTCTTAAAATCTGTAAAACTTCACCTTGTTTACCTTTATCTTTACCTGCGATAACTTGTACTTTATCACCAACATGAATTTTCATGATAGTACCTCCTATAATACCTCAGGAGCTAATGATACGATCTTCATAAAGTCTGCATCTCTTAACTCTCTGGCAACTGGTCCGAAGATACGAGTCCCTCTTGGTGACTTATCTTCTTTAATAATGACAACGGCATTATCATCAAATTTGATGAGTGAACCGTTTGAACGGCGTACACCGAATTTTGTTCTTACGATAACAGCTTTGACAACATCGCCCTTTTTCACTGCTCCGCCAGGAGCTGCTTGTTTTACGGTACAAACAACAATATCACCGATATTACTTGTTTTTCTATTTGAACCGCCAAGATTTCTGATAACTAATACTTCTTTAGCTCCTGAATTATCAGCAACCTTTAATCTACTTTCGTTTTGGATCATTTAAGTTGACCTCCTTTCAGAGTTTATAATTAAATAATGTCTGCTTTCTTAACGACTTCCACAACACGGAAACGTTTTGTTGCTGATAACGGACGAGTTTCCATAATCTTTACAACATCACCGTTTTTAGCGATTCCATTTTCGTCATGAGCCTTAAACTTCTTAGAAGATTTTACACGTTTTCCGTATAAGGCATGTTTGACGTGAGTTTCCACAAGAACAGTCACTGTTTTGTCCATCTTGTCAGAAACAACGGTACCTTGATAAACTTTACGACTATTTCTTTCCATGACCTAACCTCCTATTTGTTTAATTCTCTTTCTCTGATAACAGTTTTAATTTTTGCAATAGATTTACGAACTTCTTTCACACGTGCTGTATTTTCAAGTTGTCCAGTCGCTTGTTGGAATCTTAATTCGAATAATTCCTTTTTGAACTCTTCAACTTTGCTAAGTAATTCTTTAGTTTCTAACTCTCTGATTTCTTGAACTTTCATGAATTACTCTCCTTTCTTGATGACTTTGCAACGAATAGGTAATTTGTTGGCAGCTAATCTTAAAGCTTCACGTGCAACTTCTTCATTAACTTCTGCAACTTCAAACATAACACGTCCTTCTTTAACTACTGCTACCCATTCTTCTGGAGAACCTTTACCTGAACCCATACGTACTTCTAAAGGTTTTTTAGTTTTGGCTAAATGTGGGAAAATTCTAATCCATAATTTTCCGCCACGCTTCATGTGACGGTTGATGGCGATACGTCCGGCTTCAATTTGACGACTAGTGATCCATGCACCTTCAAGTGCAACTAAACCATATTCACCAAATGATACTTTGTCTCCGCCTTTTGTATGTCCTTCATATCTAACTCTATGAGGTCTTCTATATTTAGTTCTTTTAGGCATCAACATGGCTATTTATCCCCTTTCTTCTTTTCTGGTAAGATTTCTCCCTTACAAATCCAAACTTTTACCCCTAATTTACCATAAGTCGTATCTGCTTCTGCTGTTGCATAATCAATATCAGCTCTTAAAGTATGAAGAGGTACTACACCTTCTGAATAACCTTCTGATCTAGCAATATCAGCACCGCCTAAACGACCTGAAACACTAGTTTTAATTCCTTTAGCACCTGCTCTCATTGCTCTTTGAATAGCACGTTTTTGTACTGTTCTGAATGAAGCACGGTTTTCTAACTGTTCAGCGATTGAGTAAGCTACTAATTGAGCTACTGTGTCTGGATTTTTCACTTCAACGATATTAATAAATACTTGTTTGCCATCTACCATTTTGGCAACTTCTTTGCGTAATGCATCTACAGATTCACCATCTTTACCGATGACGATACCTGGTCTTGCTGTATGGACATAGATATTTACACGATTTTTAGTTCTTTCAATTTCAACACTTGCAACTGAAGCACCTTTTAATTTGTTTGTAATAAATTTACGAACACGGATATCTTCGTGTAATAATCCTGAGAAGTCTTTTTTATTAGCGTACCATCTTGAACTCCAATTGCGGTTAACGCCAACTCGTAATCCGACTGGACTTACTTTTTGACCCATAATGCAACCTCCTTCTGACTATCTTTCTGCAACCACACAAGTGATGTGGCTAGTTCTTTTTAAAATCTGAGCGCCGCTGCCCTTAGCTTTTGTAGTATATCTTTTTAAAGTTGGTCCTTCATCAACATAAATTTCCTTGATGTAAAGTTTTTCTTCATCCATCATTTGATTATTAACTGCGTTAGCAGTGGCTGATTTCACAACTTTGCTTACAGCTGGGCTGGCATGTTTATTTGTAAATTGTAAAATTGCTAATGCTTCTTTAACTTGCTTACCTCTTACTAAATCAACAACTAATCTTACCTTACGAGGGGCAATACGAATTGTTTTAGCTTGTGCTCTAGCTTCCATGTATTCTTCCTCCTCTCTTATCTTTTGCCTGATTTCTTATCATCGGCATCATGTCCTCTATATGTTCTAGTAGGAGCAAATTCACCTAATTTATGTCCAACCATATCTTCAGTTACATATACAGGGATATGTTCTTTTCCGTTATAAACAGCAAATGTATGTTCAACAAAGCTTGGGAAGATTGTAGAACGTCTTGACCATGTTTTAATAACTTCTTTTTTTCCGGATTCATTCAGTTTTTCCACTTTTTTCATTAAGTGGTCATCACAGAATGGCCCTTTTTTCAAACTACGTGCCATTTAGTCATCCTCCTTATTTTCCATTGCGACGACGAACGATTAGTTTCGTAGAAGCTTTCTTATTACGGCGTGTTTTCACACCTAAAGCTTTCTTGCCCCAAGGTGTCATAGGTGCCTTACGTCCGATTGGAGTTCTACCTTCACCACCACCGTGAGGGTGATCGTTAGGGTTCATTACAGAACCACGAACAGTAGGACGGATACCTTTCCATCTATTACGTCCTGCCTTACCGATGTTAACTAATGAATGATCTTCGTTTCCAACGATACCAACAGTTGCTTTACATACAGCTAACAATTTTCTAACTTCACCTGAAGCTAAACGAACTGTAACGTATTTTCCTTCTTTACCTAAAATCTGAGCAGAAACACCAGCAGCTCTTGCTAATTGTCCACCCTTACCAGGATTCATTTCGATATTGTGGATAAATGTACCTTCAGGCATATTTCCCATTGGTAAACAGTTACCAACAATAATATCTGCATTATCGCTTGATACAACCTTTTGTCCTACAGTTAAACCTTTAGGTGCTAAGATGTAGCGTTTTTCTCCATCAGTGTAACGGATTAAAGCGATATTTGCTGAACGGTTTGGATCGTATTCTAAAGCGATTACTGTACCTTCAACATCTAATTTATTACGTTTGAAATCGATAATACGATATAAACGTTTATGTCCACCGCCTTGATGACGAGTAGTGATAACACCTTGGTTATTACGTCCTGATTTTTTCTGTAATTTAACCGTCAATGATTTTTCAGGTCTTTTATTAGATAAATCAGTTTTAACAAGAGTTGTCATATTACGGCGACCGTTTGTGACTGGCTTATAAGCTTTAATTGCCATCTTGTTTTCCTCCTTGTTTTACTTTTCTGGAATCAGGTATTCCAATATTTATCAATTTATTCTTCTCCGAATAAATCAATCTTGTGTCCTTCAGCTAATTTTACGATAGCTTTTTTTCTTTTGTTAGTTTTACCAACATATTTACCTAAACGTTTAGTTTTAGGTTTGACATTGATTGTATGAACACTTTCAACTTTTACATTGAATAATTTTTCAACCGCTTGTCTGATTTCAATTTTATTTGAATGAACATCTACATCAAATGTGTATTTATTTTCATCCATTAAAGCTAATGATTTTTCTGTGAGAACAGGTTTCTTTAAAACGTCAGTAATGTGTGCCATTATGCAAGACCCTCCTCAATTTTCTTGATTGCAGCTTCTGTACAAATCATATTGCTGCTATTTAAAATGTCATAAACGTTGATACCAGCAGCATCTAAAATCATAATGTTAGGAATATTTCTAGCTGATAATGCTACGTTTTCATTGATTTCGTCCATGACTAATAATGTTTTACCTTCCACATTTAAGTTAGCTAAAACTTTAACCATGTCTTTTGTTTTAGGTGCATCAAATGCAATTGTGTCTAATACTTTGAATTCTTCATCGCGCACTTTGCATGATAAAGCTGATTTCAAAGCTAAACGAGCAACTTTTTTATTTAATTTAAAACCGTATTTACGAGGTGTTGGACCGAATACTGTTCCACCGCCACGCCATTGTGGTGCACGGATTGAACCTTGTCTAGCACGACCTGTACCTTTTTGTCTCCAAGGTTTTTTACCGCCGCCGCGAACTTCAGAACGGCCTTTTGTATCATGTGTTCCCTGACGAATTGAAGCTCTTTGTAATAATACCATATCGAACATTGTCTGTTTATTTGGTTCAATACCAAACACAGCTTCGTTTAATTCGATTTCATTTACATTTGCACCGTCTTGGTTGTATACTGCAACTTTAAGCATCTGTAAATCCTCCTTTCAATCTACTACTCGGCACCTTCAGCTGTGTTAATAACAAGCTCAGCTGCTGGATTCACTTTGCCGTTGGCTTTAACTGCTGATTTAACAACAACCATGCCTTTTTTAGGACCAGGGATAGATCCTTTAATCAATAATAAGTTGTTTTCAGTATCTACTGCTACAACTTCTAAGTTTTGCACTGTACGAGTTACATGACCCATTTGCCCTGGCAATTTCTTACCCGGAGCAATACGGTTTGGAGCGATAGGCCCCATAGAACCTACAATACGATGAGCTCCTGAACCATGTCCTTTAGGACCGATGTGCTGATTGTGTCTTTTAATAACACCTTGATAACCTTTACCTTTACTAGTTCCTTGAACGTCTACGACTTCACCAGCTACAAAGCTATCAACTTTTACTAAATCTCCAACTTCATAACTCATCATTTCGTCATAACGAAATTCTTTAATGAAGCGCTTAGGGGCTGTGTTAGCCTTTGCCACAATTCCTTTTTCGGCCTTGTTAGCTAATTTTTCTCTCTTGTCTTCGAAACCAACTTGGATTGCACAGTAGCCATCAGTTTCAACTGTTTTCTTTTGTAAAACTACATTTGGAGTAGCTTCTACAACTGTAACAGGAATTAAAGTACCATCTGTTGCGAATACCTGAGTCATTCCGAGTTTACGACCTAAGATTCCTTTCATGAGTTACACCTTTACCTTTCTTATAATTTAATTTCAATATCCACGCCACTTGCTAATTCCAAACGAGTTAATACATCGATTGTTTCAGGTGTTGGATTGACAATGTCGATCAAACGTTTATGAGTTCTGATTTCGAACTGTTCACGAGAATCTTTGTACTTATGCACCGCACGTAATACAGTATATACTTCCTTATCTGTTGGAAGAGGTACTGGACCAACGACTTGGGCACCTGTCTTTTTAGCTGCACCTACGATTTTTTCTGCAGAAGCATCTAAAACTTTGTGATCGAATGCTTTTAATCTAATTCTGATTTTGTTGCTTGCCATGATATTTCCTCCTTTCGCCTATCTTGATAATAGACTTGCTCGATACGAATTACCTGAAGCACCGTCATGACAACGGGTATCGGTGTTTCAGCAACCTCGCACGTCTTCGCAATCAACATTTGCTATTATACAGAATCTTTAACTAAAAATCAAGACATTTTTATCAAAAAAAATACTTTTTTTAAAAGAAATTTTATACAGAAAATCAACACTTTTTAGTATCTTCTAAAGCTCTATATGCACCTTTTTTAACCTGTACCTATCTAATGATTTACAATCAAAAGAACATAAAAGTGCTTCACCAGTGCCACATACACTAAGTCTTGTATAAGAAGCAGATTTGTGCACTATAGGCAAAAGTGTATAAACCAAAACAGTCGATACGTATTATAATGAAAAATTATACTTCCAAATACGATAGTTTAGAAAATACTTGTTAATTATATTGTGGATATTCTAAAATAGACAAAATGTTTTAAGTAAATTATTAAACTAATCGACATATTTCAAATTTATTTATATAATACCTAGTCTACCTATACATACTAATATCAAAACAGTTGTTTTAAGGGTCAAATACCCTGAAATCTCTTATATCTTATATCATGACATTTTATTGATGATAAATCACACGTATATAAAAATGTATTAATATTTAAGTCCATTCATATTTAATAATAAAATTTTGCTTATTTATAAAAAAGAAGGATTTGTTCTTTTTGGAAGATAAGTAAAAATTCGAGCGAATAAAACTAAAATATTAAAAACTATACGCAACAAATAAAATCTACAAACAGCTATGAAAAAAAATACCTTCATACATTATTGTAATGAGGTATCGTCTTTTCATTTTTAAATGCTGAAAAACTTAAGTAAAATAAAAACGGTAAACATAGAAAAAAATAAAAGTATAGAAAAAATATAA
>CAJUOR010000041.1 GCA_910588165.1 uncultured Thomasclavelia sp. | reverse complement strand
TAAAGCATCACTGACTTCACTAACCCCTAAAGCCGCTCGGTGTCTTGCCCCATACTTCGGACTTAATTCACGATGTGTTTGCGGGAAAAATGCCGAAGCACAGCGGATTCGATTCCCTTGAATAATCACTGCACCATCATGAAGTCTTGTTCCGTCCATAAATATAGTCAATAATAAATCAGAATTAACCTTAGCATCTATTTCAACACCCGAAGCAATATAATCCATCATTGATTGTTCACGTTCAAAAGAAATTAACGCCCCTGTATGATCCTCTGACATCTGTTTACAAGCTTCATAAAGCTGATTGACTAACTGCCCTTTATCAGACGAAGAAAGTGTTGTTACGTTATTGATAATACGTGTTTGTCCTAATTTCTCTAACATTTGACGCACTTCGGGTTGAAAAACAATAATAACCGCCACAACACCCCAATTAAGAATTAAATCGACTAGCCAAGAAATCATATTTAAACTTAGCATATTAGAAATCAGTTTGGCAAAAATCACTAACATAACACCCTTAAAAATTTGTAATGTTCGAATGTTGCGTCGCATAATTTCAATGATATAGTATAACAAAGACCAAACTAAAAGAATATCTATAATCGTTCTGATTGTAGATATTAGCACTGAGCCATTACCTGAAGCCCAAGCTAAAATATCTGAAAAGACATCTAACGTCATTGACATTTCTTCATCACCTCTTGTTTTTTATTATAGCATAAAATAAGATTTAGAGCTAATGATAATCCAATTTTTATTCTTATATAAAAGGCTTGAAAAAAAGCCTAAAAAGAGATAAAATCAATATGTAGAAGGAGAGAGAATTATGACAAAGAAAATTTTAATCGAAACATCTGCACGCCATGTGCATTTAAGTCAAGTTGACTTAGAAACATTATTTGGCAAAGGTTATCAATTAACACATAAAAAAGACCTTTCTCAACCCGGTCAATATGCATGTGAAGAACGTGTTACTGTCGTAGGTGCTAAAAAAGAAATTCCCGGTGTTAGTATCTTAGGTCCGGTTCGCGATAATACACAAGTTGAATTATCATTAACTGACGCAAGAGGTGCCGGTATTCAAGCTTTAGTTAGAGAATCAGGCGATATTGAAGGAACTGCCGGTTGCAAATTAGTAGGTCCTTGTGGAGAAGTTACACTAGAAAAAGGTGTCATTGCCGCTAAACGTCATATCCATATGACACCATCTGATGCTGCTGAATTTGGCGTTGAAGATAAAGAAATCGTTAGTGTTAAAGTTGAAACAGACGGTCGCTCTTTAATCTTCGGTGATGTTGTTTGTCGTGTCAGCGATAAATTTAAGTGTGCAATGCATATTGATACTGATGAATCAAATGCTTGTGGCGGTGTTAAAGAAGGAGAAATCATTAAGTAGCCCGTATAAGAGGTTGTAGCAAAATAGAGGCATTCAGCACTATTTTGAGGTTACAGCCTCTTTTTATTTACGCTCATAACCACAATGACTTTTAGCATAAAGATAGCTGATTTTATAAAACATAGCAATATGATTTATAAACACAAAAAAGGATATGCCTTTCTAGCTAGGCATATCCTAACAATCGTTGATTAGTGTCCGTTAACCATTAAATCCATAACAACCGGATCTTTTGAAGCAACACCTTTAGCTTTTAATTCAGCAATCTTATCAGCGAATTGTGGTAAGTATTTTTCATGAGCAACTAATAATTCATCTAATACAGTTTGTGCTACATGGCCATGTTCAACTTGTGGATTCATTTCGAATGCAGCTAAAGCTAAACCGTAGTTACCTGTAATAGCAGCTTCGATAACACATTCTTCCATAGCTTTCATGATTTGTACCCAACCTCTTTCAGATGGATTGAATTTACCCCAAGTAATTGGTAATGCGCCTTTACCGCTGATGTATGCAGAAACTTCTACGATACAATCATATGGTAAATCAGCGATTGCACCATTGTTTTGTGTTGAAACTACCATGTGAGTTCTCTTATCGTTATAGATAGAGTTGATACATTCACAAGCAGCATCAGAATAGTGAGTACCACCACGTTTAGTTAATTGTTCTGGTTTATAGTTCAAATTAGGATCTTTGTATAATTCAAACAATTCAGCTTCAGTAACTTTAACTTGTTGTCCACGAGTACCGACAGTATTGAATTCTTCGATACCATGTTTTAACATTTCATCATGCATATAGTAGTATCTGTGATAACCACAAGGGATTACTTGAACTTGTTTTAAATGGTCTTTTAAGAATTTAACATCATGGATGTTAGCTGGAGTACCATCTTCAACATCTTTATACATGTTATCAATGATTTTGTCTGTTAAATCATTACCTTGAGCATCTGTAACCTTATGCCAGTGGAAGTGATTTAATCCAGCAAATTGGTGGATACATTCTCTTTCAGTTAAACCAAACATTGGAGGTTCGCTTAATAATGCACCTACTGGTACGTTGCATAAACCGATACATTTTTTCCATCCGCCCCACTTAATAACGGCTTCTGTAATCATACCAGATGGATTTGTGAAGTTGATTAACCATGCATTTGGACATAATTCTTTCATATCTTCAACAATACCTAAGATAACAGGGATTGTACGGAATGCTTTGAACATACCACCTGCACCATTAGTTTCTTGTCCTAACATACCATGAGAGAAAGGAATTCTTTCGTCTTTGATACGAGCATCTAATAAACCAACACGGAACTGAGTTGTAACGAAGTCAGCATCTTTTAAAGCTTCTCTTCTATCCAAAGTTAAATGAACTTTTACACCGTAAGGTGTCGCATCCCACATACGTTGAGCCATTGCACCAACGATTTCTAATTTTTCTTTACCTTCTTCGATGTCTACTAACCAGATTTCTTTAATTGGAAGCTCATCATAACGTTTGATAAAACCTTCCATCAATTCTGGAGTGTAAGAACTACCACCACCGATGGTAACAATCTTAACTGGTTTCTTTTCCATTGTTTTTCCTCCTTGATTTTTTTGAGGTCACGCCTCATACGTATATACTATAGCACATTTGTTTGATAGACGTTATTTTTTTTCATATTTTGAAAGCCGATACATGATGAATGAAAAATATCAGCAATTTCACTACAACAATTGCACATCAATAAAGCTTAAAAAACAAAATCGACTCGATTTTCATCAAGTCGAAGCATTATTTTTTAGGGTATAACAAACCATAACGAATATACACGATATTTAAAGCTGTCAAAAAGCCGATACTGCCCGAAATAGAGGAAACTGTAAAATTACTTTCTAGCCCGTCAATGACAAAAAGATAGTCGACTAAATCAGCTAGTGGCGTTTCCGGATTCATTGTAATCAAAACAATCTTAGCACCCCTTTGATGAATTTCTTCCATTAAATGCTGATGCCCGATTTTCCCTGAAACACTCATGACGATTGCTAAACTTTCCTCACTCAATAGCTCAATCTTTTGTGAATCATCTCCATGATCGGCAAAAGCGTAAATAAACTTCCCTAATTTAATAAATTTTAACTGTAAATCGCTCGCAACAATTTTATTAAACTGATAGCCGAAGAAATGAACCTTTTTAGCTTCATGAATCAATTGGCATAACTCATCAATCTTAGCGATTCGTAAAGATTTCTTCCCTAAAATCAAAGTTTCCAACACCAAATCATAAACTTTATCAATGACATGATTAGGATTTTTTTCAATATATTCTTTTTCGCTATCGTCTAAAAAAACTTCATGTTTAGCTTGCTCTAAACCATATGCCATCTCACTTTTAAACTGAGGAAAACTTGAATAGCCGAATTTACGACAAAACCGACTGATTGTTGCCGTTGATGTATAACATAAATCCGCAAGCTCATTAATACTGCATCCCGGAATAATGTCTAAATTTTGAACCATGGTAAGAGCAATTGAATAATACACATCTTCCTCTTTCGATGAATTAAGGTATGTGAGTAAATTATAAATAATATCTGTTTCTTGCATATCCATCACCCTTTATCTATTTATTGGTTTTATTATATCATAGAATGATTTCATAGCGCAAAATAATTTAGAAAAAGTTTTAACCCGCTAAAAAAGAAGTTTCTTAAATTAGAAACTTCTTCATTTCTTATAGTTCTTCACCATTAGAAGCAATCACTTTTTGATACCAGAAATAACTGTCCTTTTTATAGCGGTTCATGCTGGCACCTTCCTCTTCCTCACGATCAACATAAACAAAACCATAACGCTTCTGATATCCGTTTAACCAGCTTAACAAGTCTGTGAATGACCATGTGCAATAAGCGATAACACGACAGCCATCATCACAAGCTTTCTTTAATTCAACAAGATGCTCTTTGAGATATTCAATACGATATTGGTCATGAATTTGACCATCTTCTAATTTATCGAAAGCACCTAAGCCATTTTCAGAAATGACAATCGGTAAATCATAACGGCTTGTAATGATACGACAGCACATTCTCAATCCCATTGGATCAATGGTCCAATCCCAATCGGTTGTCTTTAAATATGGATTAGCGATATTTTTAAATAAGCCAGGTACACCTGAGGCTTTAGCGGTTCCCTTTTTACCTGTATTATTCATTTCAGTAGACATACCAACACCATCAATTGGATTATATTCAATAACAGCACTCTGATAATAGTTAACACCCATAAAATCTAACTTACCAGCGGCTTCTTTTAAAATCTGTTCATCTCCTTCTTCAAATTCAGGAGCTACACCGTTTGCTTGCAAATATGCCATAGCACTTCTTGGATAACGACCGTAGGCATAAATATCCATCCACCAGAAAGTCTGTAAATCATCAAAATCTACTTTCGCCATCGCATTTTCCGGACGGCAGTCATAAGCATAACCAGGACCATAGGCAAAACTTGCACCAATCATACCTTGGTAGCCCATTTTTTTATAAGCTAAAACTGTTTTCGCATGAGCTATATTGGCATAGTGATTGACTTGGAAGAACATTTTTTGATCATTCACTTTTCCCGGAGGGTGCATCGCTGTCAACCAACCTAAAGAAGTGAAAATATTTTGTTCATTCATCGTAATCCAATATTTAACACGGTCCCCGTAGTGTTTAAACAATGTAATCGCATAGTTCACATAGTCATCAATGATTTCTCTTGATTCCCAACCATTGTAACGTTCAACTAACGCTTGCGGTAAATCCCAATGATAAATTGTTACCATCGGTTCAATACCGTACTTGATACATTCATCAATTAAATCATCATAAAACTTAATGCCGGCCTCGTTGACTTCACCTGTACCATTTGGATAAATGCGTGTCCAAGCAATTGAAAAGCGATAGGTTTTAAGTCCCATCTCAGCCATCAATTTAACATCTTCTTTAAAACGATGATAATGGTCGACAGCTACATCTCCTGTTGTTGCTTTGAATGTTTTACCCGGAATTCTTACAAACTTATCCCAGTTAGACATACCTTTACCATCTTCATTCCAGGCTCCTTCAACTTGATAAGCAGCAGAAGCACTTCCCCACAAGAAATTTTTAGGAAAGCCATTTGATTTACTAAAATACATCGTATCTTCCTCCTTATTCATCTACCCTTATTTTACCATAACCGTTTTTAAAACAGCAAGTAAAACTTCAATTATCCAACTTCTTTCATACCGTCAAGCGCAGTAATATTTTTGATATGCCTAAATGATAATATCGCTAAGATAACCACAATCAGCGGACTTATAATCGCAAAAGAAACGACATACATACCCGCAAAACTATCTCCGATTTTAAAAGTCGAAGCAATATTGAAAAAGTTTTCCAAGATATAAACAGGAATGCTTAAACCAAATGCCAAAGCACCTGCATTGATAAAGTTTTCCGCATACTCATAAATCATAATGGTGCGTAATTGATAATCTGTCATACCTACTGACTTCAAAGTAGCAAAATCTGTTTTCTTCATGTGGATATTACCTTTTAAGACGTTATGAATATTGATACAACCGACTAACACTAACATCAAAAACAATGGATATAACAATACTTCTATGATAAATACGGCAAAACTTCCGTCTTCTCGAGTTTCCACATAGTCTGTCAATTGCAGTTGTTCTTTTAAATTCATTTCACTAAGCAAATTCAAAAGGGCATGATGTAAGTTGGTATGATTGGCACTATTTTCCAAACTCAATTTTACAGTATGACTTAAGGATAATTCACCGCCATATAACTTTTTAAAACTTTTTGTGGTAAAACCTATAGAATAACAATGCTCGTTAACGTTGCTGTATTGTAAATCAATTTCTTCAAAAGGCAGGTCAATAATGACATCGACATCAAAAAATTGAATCGGTGTATCCATTCCCATATTCATACCTTCTACACGAACCGGATAGGTTTGATCAAAGGCTCGGGTCGATTCTGAAAATGTATAGTAACCTTTTTCATTACAGACTAAAACAACGCTGTTTTCATTTAATTCATGAAGGCTTCCATAAACAATATAAGGCTCTAATTCTTTAAGTTGCACATCATCTAAAACTAAACCAAAATGATTCTTTGTACTCCATTCAATATCATCGTGGACAACAGACTCCAACTGATCTGTTTTCCTTTTAAAATCGTCTGTAAATGAAGCCATCGGCATATTAAATTTAAAGCCTAAAATGGACCTTTCGACAATGGCTGATTTTAATTTTGTCTGTTCATTCTTTCCCAATTCATAAACCCTAGTATCAAATGCTTCATAAACAGTTCTGTCCCCCGTAACAAGCGTGGCTACATCAATAGCTTCATCAGCTTGAACATTTTGATAGTTTTTCTGATATAAGAAATTACTTATCCAGATACCACAAAATAACGTTATGACCAACATCACAAAAAAGAAGGAACGACGTAAGTTTTTGGTCTGCTTTTTAATGCGCTCATTATATATTACAAACATACGCCAAGTTGCTGAGTTGGTTGAGAAGCGCTCCGCATTATAAGGCACATCGTATTGAACGGGTTCGCCTTTTAAATCCATCACCGGGCTTGAGGTAAAATAATGACGATATAATCTAAAACCACTGCCAATCATTAAAGCACAGCTCCCTAATAACGCAATCAAAATAACAGATGGTTTTAGAATGAAAGCCAAACTGAACCCAACTTTAAAATTCTCTAAAACAGAATATAAAACTGCCGTGCAAATCACTGAGCCAATGAAAATACCAACCAAGCCACCGGCTAAACCGATGATAGCAAATTCTATAAACAGCATTGCTTTTAATTCCTTTGTCGTTATCCCAATTGACTTAAGTAAGCCTATCTCTTTACGACGATTTTGATCATTAACAATCAAAACATTATAAATCGAAACTAAACACATCAAAATAGCAATAACAATAATAAAGATAAACATCATTAAGATGGTGGTTGTGTCTTGTAAATAGTTAGCAATAATATCATTGGTAATCCTATCATTATTTTGGACAATCAGTGAGCTATCGATATTAGCCAATAACGCAACATCATCTAATGACTTCGCATCTTGAATCCGAGCATCACAAATAAAATAATAGCCTTTTGCTTGCTTATATGTTTCGTCGATACTTAATAATGGGGCTTCATGACTAGAAGAAGGTTCGTATAAACCGCAAATAGTATAATCCCCTACTTGTTGACCTACTTGATAACTAGAATTGATACTTGCTAATAATTCCGAATTTTTTTGAGCTAATTTCCCCACTTTTAAATTAAAGAACACTACATCTTCATCTAACTGATAATATGAAATATTATTTTCATTGGGTTGTGTATAATAAGAAACTTGATAGCGAAAAGGATCCTCGATACTTATTTTATCCGCCTCTAATAAATAATGCCAAGTTCCATTTGTTTCATCGGCTAATGTTTTAGAAAGGGATAAGACAGTTAAAAACAATGTTAATGAAGCAAAGATAATACAGCTGGAAAGCATGACGGATATAAAACTTAACAGACTTCGACTCTTTTTCTTTTTCACATTGTCATACGCTAATTTTGGTATATAACGACTAACTTTCATCAAACTCCCCCTAACAACTTTATTCATTATACTATACATTCCTAAAAATGTTAACGCTTTACTTTAAAAAAATAATAAAGCTAGGTCATCAACCTAGCATTCAAACTATAATACTTTAAAATTTTCCATCAACAGTGTTGAAATATTAGTAATCTGTGACAAAGCTATCATGCGGTGTTTATCATCGTCCATTAAGCTTGCATAGTATTTTAAAGCATCTTCTAATTGCTTTTGAATATAAGGGTGCAAGTCTTCAGGTATATCCGAAATAGCAAAGCAGTTATAAACGTAAGAATCATGGGCTTCATCAAAGATTTCAAGCAAGATGTCGAAACCGACAATTTTCAAAAAGACAATGCCTGTTTGTTCCTGCTCTTCAGGATTAGCTAAAGATATAATATCTCCCATCAATAGTTTTAAGACTTCTTTAACACTTTGACGATAGCCGATACCATCATTTCTTAAAACCGCCAACAAAGTAGCAAAAACTAAATAAGCACCTGAGGTTTTATTCTTTAAACACTCAATATCCATCTTTTCCAATAATTCGGTCATCGCTTCCGGATAGTTTTCTACCATATTTTCCAATGATGAATAAATCGAGAATGCAAAACGCCAATATTGGAAAGTCTGCGTCAACATCTCCAATAATAAATCCGAAGTTTCAACTGTAATCTCCTCAAAATTTTTGCCGATTAAGTTGATAATCGACCGAATATAGGCTTGGTGCATCAAATGCTCTTGGTCAAGATATTTAATGTTGATCCCATACCAAAATACCTCATATAAGATTTCATCTAACAATAAGTTGCAAGCTTGCATAGCTTCCTTATATTTCTTTTTAGAAAAACGCTTTTCCAGATAAGGTATAAAAATAGTATAGAATAAGTAGATGCTATCAGGATTTTTTCCATGATGATACTCAATATAATTCAATACGTTAATCATATCTTGCGGTGTTAAAGATTCTTTGATGTCAGGTTTTTCCACGAAGCTTGCCATCGCTTGCGGCGCAATGGTTGTCTTGCGATTCGTATAGCCGCGAATACGATTTAAAGCATCACACGCAAGAGCGTACTCCTCTTGCTCATGAATATCTTCCATTACTTTTACTTGAATTTCTTCGCCTAAATAAATTTCAAGAAAAATATTCATTTGAAGCAATTGAACATCACGAACATAATAGTGAAACTTAAATGTTTTTTCATCTACTCTGTCACAGCTATGGTAACAATATTTTGCCTGATAGGTGCTTTCATGACTTGAAATATAAGCATCTATAATTTTACTATACATTATTCCACCTCCCTTGATACTTCTATGTTATAATATTGATAAATACAGAAAGGGTGATACGATGAAAGAACATAACTATGCCAAAGCCATATCAATCGTCGCAACCTTTACCTTACTTTTCATGCTGTCATTTATGTTTAATCTAACAAAGTCACCTTTTTTCTTGATGCTTTGTTCTACAAGTTCTTTGGGTTATATGTTGATTCTTTTAGGTTTATATGACAGATCTAAAAAATTGAAAACAATAAGTTATATCCTTATCGGCTTTTTACTTATTTTGGCAAGTGTCCTCTTAACCTTCACCATGCCTAGAGCCAATCGCATCTTCTTCTAAAAACGGAAAAGAGGTCCACCTAACTCTTTGCGATGAAGCTTTAAAAAACGTGGATAAAAATTACTGTCAAGGTACTCCTGACAAACACCTTCAAGGCTCTTTTTATCATAATCTCCGCCCATCATCGCAGATGTTTCCATAATATCTTTTGTCAAAAGTTCAATTTCTTTATCATTCAATTTCAAACCCGCCCCTAACATATAGTCGGCAACAATTTTTTTAGACGCCTCTATCGTTTCTTTCGTGGCATGCACTGAACAATATTCCATAAAACTTTACCCCCCTTTTATCTATATTATACCAAAATCAATTGTATTTAGTACATTTATTTTTTATCTAAAGCAAGAAAATCCAATACGATTTCCGAGGCGATTAAAAGCCCGGCTGAAGCCGGCACAAAAATCATGCTGGCAGGTGTTCTTGAACCTACTTTTTGCGGTTGTTCTTTACTGTAAACAACTTTCAAAAAAGCAACATTTCTTTTCTTTAATTCTCTACGCATAACCTTGCACAAAGGACACATTTCTGTACGATAAATATCCGTTACCTCTAAAAGTTCAGGACGTAGTTTATTACCTGTTCCCATCGCCGAAATCAAAGGTATGCCTCTTTTTTGAGCTTCTAAAACAATATCTATTTTAGCTGTAATCGTATCAACCGCATCAACAATATAATCGACACCATAAAAGAGTTTATCTTTATCAAGATATTCCGGTAAATAGAACATATCGTAACACTCAATCTTGGCATCGCTTCGAATATCTAAAATTCTTTTCTTCATCACTTCAATCTTCTTTTGCCCTAAGGTTGAATGCAAAGCGATGATTTGACGATTCAAATTGCTCAAGGCAACAGTATCGTGATCAACCAAAATAAAATGTCTGATACCAACTCGGGCTAGGGCTTCCGCAACATAACCGCCTACCCCGCCAAGTCCAAAGATAAGAATGGTTTTTGACTGCAAACTAGCGAAGTTTTTTTCGCCTATAAGCTGTAAAGTTCTTTCATCTTGCATAACCATTCCTCCATTTCAGCTATTTATTCTAATCTATCTTGTCTTAATTGTCAAATAAGATTAAAACTAATCGTTTAACTCATCATTATTACAACTTATAAAATTGACATCAAAAAAGAATAATGCTATGATTAAAAGCGGTAAATATAAGATTTATCAAAAATGAAACACAGAGGTGTAAAGAATGAAGATTATTGTCCAAAAGTTTGGAGGAACCTCTACAGGCACACCCCACTCAAGACAGTTGATATATAACCATATTCAGCGTGCCTGTAACGATGGATACAAGGTTGTTGCCATCGTATCGGCAATGGGACGTTTTGATGACCCATATGCCACAGATACGCTATTATCCTTAGTTAATAAAAACAACTTAACTAAAGAAGAATTAGATCGTCTTTCCAGTATTGGTGAAACGATTTCCTCTCTTGTGATTAAAAGTGAATTTATGGCTTTAAACCTTAACGTCACAACTTTACGCAATGAAGAAATCGGAATTGTGACAGATGACAATTTCACAAATGCCAAGATTTTAAATGTAGATAGTCACTATATGCAAGAAAAACTTGAGAAATATGACGTCATTATTTGTCCGGGCTTTCAGGCCCATACTAAAGATCATATCGTTACAACGTTAGGACGAGGTGGCAGTGATTTATCCGCTGTAGCCATTGCTATTGCCTTAAATGCCGAAGCTGTCGAAATTTATTCCGATGTCAACGGTGTCTTTACCGCTGATCCTCGTATTGTTCCAAATGCCTTTAGACTTCCGTATATTACGCATAAAGCCATGTTGCAATTATCCTTAGAAGGAGCCAAGGTTTTAAACTCAAGATGTGTTGAAATGGCACAACAAAACCAAGTAACGATTCACGCTCGCTCTAGTTTCAGTAACGGTTGGGGGACAAAAGTTTCGGATTCATACGATGATAAGAATAAATATCCAATCAGTGGTGTTACCAGCTCATTCAATACCGCTATGATTTTACTGCACGGTTTAGATGAGAATGAAAGTAAGTTTGCCTACATCAATCAAGCCTTCCTAAAAGCTAAAATTGATATTCTAGGCGCTTATTACACTCAGAAATTGAATACAAATGGTTTATACACTTTAATGATTCAAGAAGAAGATGCCCCATTAGCTGCAAGAATCCTTCAAGATTTAAAAGACTTATTGGATTTTGAGCGAATTGTTGTGCGTGGTGGAATCGGTCAGGTTTCAATTGTCGGTGACAATTTGGAAAAAAGCACATATATTTATGAAGAGGCCATTCATACTTTAGTTAAAGCCGGCATCAATATTATTACATCAAAAAAAGATGGCATATGTGCTCGCTTCTTTACAGATAAAAAAGATGTTCGGGAAGCCATGTGCTTATTACATGATTATTTTTTCAGTAAAACAAAGGAGGAGTTTCTAAATGAAAAAATATAAAGTTGCGATTGTCGGTGCAACCGGTGCCGTTGGCAGAGAGATGCTAAGATGTGTGATTGAATTTAATTTTCCATACGAAAGTATCAAACTCTTAGCTTCCAGTCGTAGTGCCGGTAAAGAAATCACTTTTGAAGATCAGACATTTGTAGTTGAAGAGCTGACTGAAAACAGTTTTGAAAATATAGATGTTGCTTTCTTCTCAGCAGGTGGAAGCATTTCTAAAAAATTTGCCCCATATGCTGTTCAAGCCGGTGCGGTTGTCATTGACAATACGAGCTATTTCAGAATGCAAGAAGATGTCCCATTGGTTGTTCCCGAAGTTAATGCCGAAGATTTAAAATGGCACAAAGGCATCATTGCTAACCCTAACTGCTCAACTATTCAAATGGTAAGTGCCTTAAAACGTTTAGATGATGAGTTTGGTATTAACCGCATTATCGTATCTACTTATCAAGCCGTATCAGGTGCCGGTGTGGCGGGCATGAGAGAACTTCATGAACAAACAAAAGCTGTTTTAAATAATGAAACACCTGTGGCAAACACCTTACCTTGTGCAAGTGATAAAAAGCATTACCCTATCGCTTTCAACTGTATTCCGCAGATTGACTTATTCGATATGGATAACGCCTTTACAAAAGAAGAATTAAAAATGGTTAATGAAACCAAAAAAATGTTCCATAAGAAAATCGAGATTAACGCTACTTGTGTTCGTGTTCCGGTTCTTCGCGGACATAGCGAAAGTGTTTATATCGAAACAGATTGTCCAATTGATTTAGATAAAGCTATGGATTTATTAGCACATTCAACCGGTGTAGAATTAGTTGATGATATTGCCAATCAAGTTTACCCTATGGTTATTGACCATATGGGTAGTGAAAAAGTATTTGTAGGTCGTGTTCGCAAAGACTTAGACAAAGACAATGGCTTATCTATGTGGATTGTTGCAGACCAGTTAATGAAAGGTGCTGCTTACAACTCTATTGATATCGGTTTGAAAATGGTAGAAATGGGCTTATTATAAAAAAACTGACCTTTGTCAAATTTGACAAAGGTCTTTTTTATGTCTAAGCTAATTGTCTATGTATATAGCTTAATTCATTTTATATTTGAATATCTTTTTCATCTATTTCATGGCTTATTCGATAAATCCGCCCTTTCGCCACTCAAACATATCTTTTCCACCATCACCAGACCATACAATATAGCCTGTTTCTCCGGCATTTCTAATACCTTGAATTTGGGCAATGAGTTCATCAGGTCCATAGCCACGGCTAGGATTATCGCTTGTTCCTTGACACACCCACTCTAAACAAGCATAGCCTTGTATCCATGTCCGATAAACAGCAGGTGATTCGATTGTATTGATAATTTCCATAGATTTAACTGTAAAAGCTTCTAAAAGTGCTCCCGGTTCTTGCCAAGGTTGAGCTATTCCTAAACTATACGCTCCAAAGTGATCCGGATAAGGCATCGGTGAAATAGCATCGACAACACTTGCGACAGCCGGAATAAACTGTCCGATTTCTTGGTCATCTCCGCAAATCATAACCCAGCCAAAGACATCAGCACTGATATAAGCCTTTACTTCCCGCAATTCTTCACGGGCATAATGTAGAAAATGCAAAATCGCTTGGGGCTTACTTTCATCATATTGATTTCTTAAATTCAATCGTTCTTCTACATCAGACATGCCATCAGGAAAGCGAACGTAGTCAAATTGGATTTCATCAATACCTAATGAAGCAGCCTCTTTGGCATAGCTTAATAAATATGTCCAAGTTTTGCGCGAATAAGGACTAGGCCACGCCAACCCATCGTGAATAAAAGGATCACCGTTTTTATATGTAATGGCTTCTTCCGGATACTCCTCAACAAAGACCGGATCTTTGAAGGTAACCATTCGTCCAATTAAATAAATCCCGTTTTCATGATATTTTTCGACAATTTTCGCAAATTCCTCTTTAGAAACACTAGTTCTTTCCGCTGCGGATTGATCTTTTAAAAACTGCTTAGCCGTATCGCTTTGAAAAATTAAACGCCCATCATCTGCTTTGATTTCAAGCACGAGAGTATCAATACCTGTGGTATTACACAAATCAATCAAATAATCTTGTTGTTCATAAACCAAAGACATTCCTACATGAACTGCTCGGGCATCTTTTTTGAATGGCTTACCTTCAAATTCGCTGCGATCGACATTCAAATAAGTCAAATCATCGATATAAGTCTTTTTAGAATAACCTTTGCCATACCAATCATCGAAGAATGTACTATAGTATATACTGTCTTTATTTGCCATTTCAGGTTGTGTAAACAATGCATTCAAATAATAAAGCTTACCGTCCTTTTCAATCATATAGCCATCAACACTACCATCTTCTTTATTAAAATCTCTTTCCATATTCACGGTATGAACTTTGATTTCTTCACCCTTTTTAACAATTATATCTGTAATAGGCTTTGAACGATCTTCCCTTAAATTCACTATCATATTGCTTGTGACAGTCGGATTAGTAACAACTTGTTGGTAGTCCTCGGTAATATTTTCTTCAGAAACAATATAAAATCGTTTTTCATCATGACTTTGATAAATGCGATAAGTATGATCACTTTCTATTTTTTCATCTACGTAAACTTCTGTCCCACGAATAAGCTTAACTTTTTGATTGCTTTCTTCATCAACGACCTCTATTTCATTTGTTGTTCCGGAAATATATGCTAAGGGATCTTCTTTGGCACACCCGTTAAGTATAATCAGTCCCAAAACAAATAAAAGGTATTTAAACGCTCTCATCTATAATCACTCTCCTGAAAACATTCTACCATATTCTACATCATTCGACTAGTGCGATATTGTAAAATCATCTTCTCTAAACGTTCATACAACTGATGGCGTAAAGATTGCGGTTCTAGCACCTCCACTTTTTCCCCCATCATCAATATCCACCCGATTAAGCCCTCGGAGATAGCAAAATTTTCTAACACCAATAATGGTTTCCCGTCAATATCAATATCTAATGTTACCTCAAAACCAAATTCATCAAGCACAGCCGGGAAAATGGCTTGTTCAAACTTAATTACCAAACGCTCTATCTCTTGTTGCCCGACAAACATATTTACCATTTGAGCCTTCTTCTTATCATAATCAACGATTTCCTTTAACTGATGAAAATAAGTATTCATCGCCAATCTCACTTTAGCCATACGGTCGATTCTGAAAATCGTTAAGTTATCAGGGTGCTTATCACAATAACTTAAAACATAATACTGCCCTTTATGCATCATTATTTCATAAGGGCTGATGACATAAGTTTCATTGCTCTCATCTGATTTATCATTGCCTTTTTTTCTATATTGTTTCATAACCTCATAGCCTTTATTTTGTTGAATTAAGCGGTATTCCAAATATGAAAACTTTAAAGAACGCTCTTTTTCAATAGCTTTTTGACAGACCGCTAAAGTATTTAAAAAGCCATCGTGATAGCTTGAGGCAAAAGTTTTTTCAGACAATTGATGCAAGGGATCACATAACCCTAATAGATGTCTTACCTCTTCTTGATTGAGCAATTTAGAATGTTCGATGGAATCTTTAAGAAAACGGTACTCCGCCCATGAAAAGTAGCTGTGATTGAATTGATAGCCTTGATTACGAATACTTTCAATTTGTAATGTTCCATCGCCTATTTGGGCTAGTAATAAATTCAAGCGTTCAATATTTGCCCGAAGTGTCTTAATATTCATCGAATGGCGACACAACTTTAAAATTTCCGGCCCTGTAATAGGACCGGACTGAATGATAATATTTAGAATTTCAACTGTTCTTTCATCCATACGGCTTGCCCCTCTTTTCGTTTAAAGAATAGTGGCTGTTTTTGAGCGTATAAACGATATTTAATCCAACTATAAGCTTTCAAATCTTCATCATAAGCCTTTAATATACCCTCATATCGACAGACCTTAAGATAAGTATAAGCCATTTTGTAATCTTCTTCAATCAAATAAATTTCACAAAGAAAATAATTTTGGACCTCGTCAGCTAAATTGCTATATCTTTCAATAAACCAACGGCGTACACTTTTCCCTTTAGGTAACAAGTGACGTAACAAAACATAGATCTCACTAGTTAAATAATTAACGATAAGCCCATTAAGATGCATCAGCATTTTTCTACGGTAATTCGCATAAAGACTGAAATTCCAATCCAAAAGCAAACGCATATAAACTAACTGTTTTTCAAGCTGATGACTGTCATCAAATTGTCCTTGAATATATCTAAATAAACGTTGTTGATATAAAGTTGAAT
>CAJUOR010000040.1 GCA_910588165.1 uncultured Thomasclavelia sp. | reverse complement strand
GAGATGGCTAAAATCAAATTTCCGGAAGCTACAAACTACAATGTGACGCTATATGGCAGTTTAGCATTAACCGGTAAAGGACATTTGACAGATTATATCGTGGAAAAGACCTTAGAACCACTACCGGTTAAAATTATTTGGCAGATGAAGGCTTTATCAAAGCACCCTAACGGTATGAAAATCGAGGCTTTCAAAGACCAAAATATACTAGGCGAGCTTGTTGCCTATTCAGTAGGTGGGGGAAGTGTCATGTATGAAAATGAGGTTTTTGAAAAACCTCAGGCAATTTATAAACATAATTCTTTTGCGAAAATTAAAGATTATATCGGTGATACCCAAAGTGATTTGTATAGCTATATCCTTCAAACCGAAGGCGAGGATTTTGAAAAATATTTAAAAGAGATTTTGGATACGATGGAAGCCTGCGTTAAAGAGGGCTTGGGTCAAGAAGGTGTTTTACCGGGTAAATTGAAGCTAAAAAGAGTGGCAAAATCACTCAATGAATTAGCTATAGAAAGTCAAGATGAACGCATGAAAATTACCAGCTATGCCTATGCGGTAAGTGAACAGAACGCTTCGGGCGGTAAAATTGTTACAGCACCTACGTGTGGGGCAAGTGGGGTTTTACCTGCCTTGATGTATTATGCTAAACATGATATGCACTTTAATGAACAAGAACGTTTAAAGGCTTTAGCGATTGCCGGTTTAGTCGGTAATTTGGTTAAAACTAATGCAACCATTTCAGGTGCTGAAGGTGGTTGTCAAGCTGAGGTAGGAACAGCCACAGCTATGAGTGCGGCAGCTTATGCTTCGTTGCTAGGCTTAGATATTCAAGGGATAGAATATGCGGCTGAAATGGGATTGGAGCATCAGTTAGGCTTAACTTGTGATCCTGTGGGTGGCTATGTTCAGATTCCGTGTATTGAGCGAAATGGCTTTGGGGCTTTGCGAGCCTTAGATGCAGCTGTTTACGCTAGGGAACTAGGCAAACTTCGTCAACCGCGTGTTTCTTTTGACGCTGTTGTTAAAGTCATGAGAGATACAGGGCATGATTTAGATGCAGCTTATCGAGAAACTTCATTGGGAGGCTTGGCTAAGGAGTTATCCCTTGAATGAAGCCGACTAGCTTATATGTCCACATTCCGTTTTGCCATCATATTTGTGCCTATTGTGATTTTGCTAAGGTTTATTATCATGCCAAGTGGGCTGATAACTATTTAGAGGTTTTGCAAAAAGAATTGGCAGATAGGCAAGCCAATCGTCCCTTTGAAACGGTTTTTATAGGGGGCGGAAGTCCGAGTGCTTTAAATGAAAAGCAACTCGAAAAACTATTGCAAATATTGGCACTGCCTTTAAACAAGCCTAAGGAAGCAACGATTGAGGTTAATCCGGAGGATATGACGTTTGAAAAAGCAGAGCTTTTAGCCAAAGCGAAGATTGATCGTGTCAGCATTGGCGTGCAAACATTCGATGCAACCATTTTGAAGGAACTAGGGCGTCATCATACTTTACAAAATGTTGAAAAGACTGTAGAAATGTTATTGGCAGTGGGCATTCAAAGAATTTCTTTTGATTTGATTTATGGTTTACCTCATCAAAGCTTATCCCATCTTCAAAAGGATTTAGAGATTATCAAACGCTTTCCGATGGTTACACACATTTCGTTTTATAATTTGATTTTAGAAGAACATACCCGTTTCGCTAAAGAGGGTATAACACTGCCCGATGAAAAGTGGCTATTAGAAGCTCAAAAAATAATCGTTGAAGGTTTAGCGAAGCAGGGCTTTAAACGTTACGAGGTAAGTAATTATGCCAAAGAAGGACAAGCCTCTTTACATAATCAGGTTTATTGGCATAATGAACGATACGTCGGCATCGGCTGTGGGGCTAGTGGTTATGTCGATCAAACCCGCTATGATAATACGAAATCTCTATCCTATTACTTGAAAGGCAAAATTTTAGCCCAGGAAACACGATTAGAAATAGAAGATGAGATTTTTGAGCATTTAATGTTAGGGTTACGTCTTTGCAAGGGTATATCCTTAAATGGTTTTGAACAGCGTTATGGTAAAGATGTTTTTGAGATTTATGGAGAGAAGTTAAGCCAATATATTCGATTAGGCTATTTAGAATTGGTTGATGACTATCTAAGAACAACACCTTTAGGCATGGACATTTTAGATGAAATGTTATTAGGTTTAATGGACGAATAGTGGTTAAGATATAAATTAGCCACTATTTTTATATTTTTAGCACTAAAGTGTTGACAGTGCCAAACAAATGAGTATAATAAAATTAGCACAAAGATTAAAAGAGTGCTAAAGGAGGTAAGTGCATGTTATCTGCAAGACAGTTGACTATCTTCAAAGCTATTGTAGAAGAGTTCATTGAAACAGCAGAACCTGTAGGTTCTAAAACACTGATGCAGAAATATCATTTGCCTTACTCAAGTGCGACGATTCGTAATGATATGGCAGCGTTGGAGGAAATCGGGTATTTAGAGAAGACTCATACTTCATCAGGGCGTGTGCCAAGTGCCGATGGCTATCGTTACTATGTTGAGCATTTATTAGAAACAAGTGTTGAGGATAGTATCCAAAATGAAATGCAACTATTGTTTCATGACAGACGTCGTTCTTTAAATGAAATTGTCCATCGTAGTTGTGAGATGTTAAGTGAACTGACACAGTTGACTTCAATTGTGTTAGGACCGGATTCTCCGTATGAATCTTTACAACAGATTACGATGGTGCCTCTCACAAGTCAAAGTGTAACCGTCATTATTGTGACAGACAAGGGCCATGTGGAAAATAAAACATTCACAGTTAATCGTGAACTATCTTTAGAAGATATTCAATCATGTGTCGGTGTCATGAATGATATGTTAATTGGAACACCTATTGACGAGGTAGTCAAGAAGCTGGAAAGAGAAATAAAACCGATTCTTGCCAAGCGAATTAAAGAACATGAGATTTTATTCAATGCCTTCTTTGAAGCATTTATGAATTTTGCCCGCAATAACGTTTATTTCTCAGGTAAAGAAAATATGTTATATCAGCCGGAATTTAATGACGTGAATAAAATCAGAAAGTTAGTCAGTGCTTTTGAGAACAGCCAAATGTGGCATGCCTTAACACCTTTGATTGAAGATGAAGGTGTTACAGTGAAGATTGGGTCAGATGTTCCTATTTCCAATTTAAATGATGTGTCAGTCATCAGTGCCTCATTTAAAACAAGTATGACAACTAAGGGAACTATTTCTGTCATCGGACCTACTCGTATGCCTTATGAAAGAGTTGTTTCGTTAGTCGAGTATGTTTCAAAAAACATTGAAGAAATCTTTGAAGAACAAGAAAAGCGCAATAAGAGGTGAGATAATGAACGATGAAAAAGAACTAAAACAAGAAGATGAGATTGAAGAGCAGGAAACTGTTGAACAAGTCGATGAAGCTTCTATGTTGAAAAATCAAATTTCAGATTTAACTGAACAAGTGAATCAATGGAAAACAGATTATTATAAAGTGTTTGCGGACATGGAAAATTTAAAAAAACGTCTGAAAATAGAACATGAAAATGCTTTGAAGTTTATGTTACAGGATTTCGCAAGCGATTTGTTGCCAATTGTCGATAACTTACAACGAGCTTTGGGACAAGAGGCAAGTGAAGAAATCAAGGCATTTTTAAAGGGCTTCGATATGATTACAACTCAATTATTAGATGTGTTAAAAAAACATGGGGTTGAAGAAATCGAAGCGGTAGGTAAAGAGTTTGATCCGAATTTCCATCAGGCAGTCATGATGACTAATGTTGAAGGTGTAGAAAGCAACATGATTACTGAGGAATTACAAAAAGGATATAAATTGAAAGATCGTGTAATTCGCGCATCTTTAGTCAAGGTGAATGAATAGGAGGACTATATATGAGTAAAAAAATTATCGGTATCGACTTAGGTACAACAAATTCATGTGTAAGTATTATGGAAAATGGTGAAGCAAAAGTTATTGCAAACCCTGAAGGGATTCGTACAACACCTTCAGTTGTCGCATTTAAAAACGGTGAAATTATTGTTGGACAAGCTGCTAAAAACCAGGCTGTTACAAATAAGGATACAGTAAGCTCTATTAAACGTCATATGGGTACAGGACATAAGGAACATGTCAATGACAAAGACTATACACCGGAAGAAATTTCTGCAATGATCTTACAAAACTTAAAGAAAACAGCAGAAGCTTATTTAGGTGAAACAGTAACAAGTGCTGTTATTACTGTTCCGGCATATTTCAATGACGCTCAGCGTCAAGCTACAAAAGATGCAGGTAAAATTGCCGGATTAGAAGTTGAACGTATTATTAACGAACCAACAGCAGCCGCTTTAGCGTTTGGTTTGGATAAATTAGAACAAGAACAAAAAGTATTAGTTTATGACTTAGGTGGAGGAACATTTGACGTTTCTATCTTGGATTTAGCTGATGGTACTTTTGAAGTATTAGCGACTGCCGGTGATAACTTACTTGGCGGTGATGACTTTGACAAAGCTGTCATGGATTATATGGTTGCAACATTTAAACAAGAACAAGGTATTGATTTAAGCAATGATAAAATGGCAATGCAACGTGTTAAAGAAGCCGCTGAAAAAGCTAAGAAAGATTTATCCGGTATGATGCAGACCCAAATCTCATTGCCATTCATCTCAATGAATGCTAATGGACCAGTTCACTTTGAAATGACATTAACTCGTGCTAAATTCGATGAGTTAACTAGAAACTTAGTAGCACGTACAGAAGGACCTGTTCGTCAGGCTTTAAGTGATGCTAATATGTCTCCTAGTCAAATCGACCAAGTTTTATTAGTCGGTGGGTCAACTCGTATTCCGGCCGTCCAAGAATCAGTTAAACGTTTATTAGGTAAAGAACCAAATAAATCAGTTAACCCTGATGAAGTTGTATCTATGGGTGCAGCGATTCAAGGTGGCGTTATTGCCGGTGATGTTAAAGATATCGTTTTATTGGACGTTACGCCATTATCATTAGGTATCGAAACAATGGGTGGTGTTATGACTGTTTTAATTGAAAGAAATACAACTATCCCAACAACCAAATCACAAATTTTCTCAACTGCTGAAGATAATCAGCCGGCTGTTGATATTCATGTATTACAAGGTGAACGTTCAATGGCAAGAGATAACAAGACTTTAGGTTTATTCAAGTTAGATGGTATTGATCGTGCACCTCGTGGTGTACCTCAAATCGAAGTTACTTTCAACATCGACGTTAACGGTATTGTTAATGTTAAGGCTAAAGACTTAAAGAACAACAAAGAACAATCTATCACTATTCAAAACAGTACAGGTTTAAAACAAGAAGAAATTGATAGAATGGTTAAAGAGGCTGAAGCTAACAGAGCCGAAGATGAAAAACGTCGTAAAGAAGTAGAAACAAGAAATAAGGCTGAACAAATGATCAATGAAATCGACAAAGCTTTAGCTGAACAAGGCGATAAGATTGATGATAACCAAAAAGCTCAGGCAACAGCACTTCGCGATGAATTAAAGACAGCTTTAGATAACAATGATATGGTTACTTTAGAAGCGAAGATGGAAGAATTGGAAAAAATGACACAACAAATGGCTGCTTATGCTTACCAACAGCAACAAGGTGGGGCTGCAAATGACCAACCACAAGATGATGGTGTTGTAGATGCTGATTTCCAAGAAAAAAACTAACATAAACTTTAAGCCAAGGTATAACCTTGGCTTTCAAGGGGAAATAGGGGTGTAAATATGGCAGGAAGCAAACGTGATTTTTATGAGGTTTTAGGTGTAAACAAGAATTCAAGTGCTGACGAAATCAAACGAGCTTATCGTAAACTAGCCAAAAAATATCATCCGGACGTTAATAAAGAACCGGATGCCGAAGCAAAATTCAAGGAAGTTCAAGAAGCCTACGATGTCTTGAGCGATGCCAATAAGAAAGCGGCTTATGACCGCTATGGACATGCTGCTTTTGATCAGACAGCAGGTGGCGGTACCGGCGGATTTGGTGGCTTTGAAGATATGTCAGATATTTTCTCAAGCTTTTTTGGTGGCGGACAGACAAGAGCACGTCGTAGCGGACCGATGCAAGGCGAAGATCGTTTTATACAAATTCAAATTGATTTTATGGAAGCTATCAAAGGCAAGAAAATGGATTTAAAGCTTAATGTAGATGAGCAATGTCCACATTGCCATGGCACAGGTGCTAAAACACCAAATGATGTTCAGACTTGTTCACGCTGTGGTGGTAGCGGAACAATCAAAACACAGCAAAGGACAGCTTTCGGTACTTTTGTGAATACGAGTACTTGTCCTGATTGCGGTGGGACCGGTCAAACAGTTAAAGAAAAATGTCCACATTGCCATGGTGATGGCTATACCAATAAGAATATTACAGTTGAATTGAATATACCGGCCGGAATCAATTCAAGACAGCAATTACGTGTTGCAGGTAAGGGCGAACGAGGTGCTAATGGCGGACCAAACGGCGATTTATTCGTAGAAGTTTTAGTTAAACCACATGAACATTTTATAAGAGATGGTCGAAATATCCATATTTCAGTACCGATTTCAGCCATTGATGCGATTTTGGGTTGTACAATTGATGTACCGACTGTGTATGGCGAAGTTGAATTGAAAATTCCGGAAGGAACGCAACATGGTACAACTTTCCGTTTACGTGGTAAAGGGGTAAAAGACTTAAGAAGCGATAACTATGGTGATGAAATGGTTAAAGTTGAAGTTAAAATCCCTACAAAGCTATCTAAAGATGAAAAAGATCTTTACCAAAAGATTAGAGAGAAAGAAAAGAAACACGATACTTTCTTTGGCAACTTTAAAAAAGCTTTCAAATTATAGAAGAAGCTATCACTTAATCGGAAACTTAACATCATCGTCTTTTTGATGAAGTGCAAAAAGGTAATATAGCGCATTAAATTTGAATAGACTACGCCTTCTTGGATAATCAAACTATCCAGGAAGGATTTTTTATAGGCTATTTAATACTTCTACTTCTCATACAAAAAAGATAGAGCGGTTATGCTCTACCTAGATAGATATGTTTCAATATGTTGATAAAAATGGTTAAGTTGCCTCTGATTTTTAATCTCGATGAATTTATGAGGGTATTGTTTTTTTAGTGCCTGATAACTTTGAATGGTTTTAGGGCTTCTACCATCTTTAATAATCCACATAAAAAATTCAAAATCGAATTTATCAATGCAATCATCGGCTGCACTTTCTCTGACTTTGCCTCTATTTCTCCAATATCTTCTGAATGCTCGAAATAGGCAAGTAAAACGATTAAAGTTTAAAAAGATAATGTAGTTTGCTTCTTGCATCCGTCTATCATAAAAGAACTTATGGTAGTTACCATCTAAGACATAGCTTTCATGTTGCATAAAATCAGCGACCAATTTTAAAGCTTCTTCGTGATTACGATAAGCCCAATGAGCTTGGAAATTAACCGCATCTAAATAAAGATATGGATAATCATAATATTGCGCAATATATTTAGCAAGTGTACTTTTACCCGAACCGCTGTAGCCGATGATGTTGATTTTCATAGCTTGTTTTCCTCCTTTTTTAAAGAAAATAAAAAGCGTCTAAAATGACGCTTTGTTATTAAGCAGATTTTCTTAAAGTTTTTAAAGCTCTAGCAGAAATTCTTACTTTTTTAGGTTTTCCATCAATTAACAAAGTAACTTTTTGTAAGTTAACATTCCATTTTCTTTTTGTAGCATTTAAAGCGTGTGAACGTCTGTTACCTGTTAAAGCACCTTTACCGGTGATTGCACATTTTCTTGACATTTCCAATGACCCCCTTATCTAGTATAGTGGTTTGTTTTTTACTCATGCCTTGATATAATAGCATTATTTAATCTAAAAATCAATATATTTTTATTTTTTTTATCTGAATAAAAGGATACTTTTTAGATATTATAAAATTGAGAAATATTTTTAATTTGTTTCTAAATTAGAAAAAAGCTACAAAAATAATAATGATTTCGCTTTCAGGCTGTTAAAATATTTGATTATCGAATTAAAATAGGCTATAATATGTGCGTATTATAGTCTATTTCGATGAATAAATCTATTATAAAGAAAGGGGATTTATTATATGTTTGAAAGAAGTACAAAATTGGGAAATATCAATATTTCAAATGAGGTTATCGCAACAATTGTTGGTGGAGCAGTAACGGAATGCTATGGCGTTGTAGGCATGGCAAGTCAAAAAATGTTGAAAGACGGCTTATATGAATTATTAAAACTTGAAAATTACTCAAGAGGCGTGCTTGTAACAGATAAAGATACAGGCATTATGATCGATGTATATATTATTGTCGGATATGGTATGAAAATTTCCGAAATCGTTTTTGAAGTACAAAAGAAAGTAAAATATGTATTAGAAACATCTTTAGATGTTGAGGTTGATTCTATCAATGTCTATGTACAGGGTGTAAGTGTCATTAGTTAGTAGGGAGGATCAACATGAAATCAATAAATGGGCAGATATTTAAATCGATGGTAATTTGTGGAGCTAACGCTCTTCACAACTATTATCCGGAAATCGATGCTTTAAATGTATTTCCGGTCCCTGATGGAGATACAGGTACGAATATGAGTTTAACTTTTACTTCCGGGGCAAGAGATATTGTACCAATGGATACAGATGATATTTACGAAATCTCAAAGAAGTTATCTAAAGGGCTATTGATGGGTGCCAGAGGGAACTCAGGGGTTATTTTATCACAGATATTCCGTGGAATTTCAATGGGATTAGAAGGTAAAAAAGAAGTCAATGCCATTGAGTTAGCCGAAGCCTTAAAAAAAGGTGCCGAAGTTGCTTATCGTGCAGTTATGCGTCCGGTTGAAGGAACGATTTTAACTGTTATTCGTGAAGCGGCAGAAGATACGATGTTATATGTTAAGGAAGATATGGAAATTGAAGACTTGTTCTCTTATTTTGTTAAAAGAGCAGAAATTTCATTAGACCATACACCTGAGCTTTTACCGGTATTAAAAGAAGTCGGTGTTGTAGACAGTGGTGGAGCAGGATTGGTTTTAATTCTTTCAGGTTTCTTAGCTGGAATGAACGGTGAAAAGATTGAGTTAGTTGAAGTGGATATGGCTAAAGATGCTTCAAAGCAAAATTTAGCTGAAATGGATGTTGAAGAACAGGGATTTGGTTATTGTACTGAATTTATTTTCCGTTTAGATCCTCGCAAACGTAAATCATTTACCGAAGATCGTTTAAAAACAGAATTATCTAAAATTCCGGGTGAATCTATTGTCGTTGTCCAAGATGATGATATTGTCAAAGTACATGTGCATACTTTAAAACCTGGGAATGCCTTGAATTTAGCCCAGCGTTTCGGAGAGTTTATTAAATTAAAGATTGAAAATATGCAAGAACAACATAATTCTATCATTGAAAAAGAAGCGGAAGCAAAGCAAGAAGTTGCTCATAAGAAATTAGCTTTGATTTCTGTTGCTGCCGGTGATGGTATTAAAGATATGTTTATGGAATTAAGATGTGATGAAGTTGTCAGCGGTGGGCAGACAATGAATCCATCTACTGAGGATATTGTGGCAGCTATTCGTGGTGTCAATGCCGATAATGTCATTATCTTGCCAAACAATTCTAATATTGTAATGACAGCTCAACAAGCAGCAGTTATTTTAGAAGATGAAATCAACGTGATTGTTATTCCTTCTAAAACGATTCCACAAGGTTTATCAGCGTGTATCATGTTCAATCCTGAGGCTGATTTAGAATCAATCATTGAGGATATGAACGAAGCGATTGCTAATGTTAAGACCGGACAAGTAACATTTGCTATTAAAGATACTAATATTGATGGTGTTGATATTCGTGCTAATGATTATATGGCTTTAGTTGAAAAGAAAATTGTGGCGTGTATTCCTGACAAAATGGAAGCTTGTAAGAAGGCTTTATCTGAATTGATTGGTGAAGATGATGAAATTGTAACACTGATTGCAGGTGAAGATGTAACAAGCGAAGAGCTTGAAGAAATGACTGCTTACATTGAAGATAACTATGATGTCGAAGTAGATGCAAGCGAGGGAAAACAACCGGTTTATTCATTTATTATTGGTGTCGAATAATAAACATATAAAAAGTGTTGAACTTATCAACACTTTTTTCTATTGTGATAATTTGGTGTTTATTTAGTGTTTGAATTTATCAAATATATGTCTAAATTTAATAATGATCGTTTACTTATTATGGTTTGTCTGCAAATAAAAATCTGATACTATTTTAATACTATGATATCCAAGAATTGCTTGATTCTTCTATCTTAAATATAATAAAAATTAGCTTCTCAGTGCTATAGAAATAATCTCTTAACGTCATCAGTAAATTCCCTTCAACTATATTTTAACACAATTGTATATAAGCGATTTCATGTTTTGCTGTTTCATCATATATGAAAATATGATATAATTATGAGGAAGATAAAATTTATGAAAGAGGTGAAGTTTATGCAATCAAAGTTACGAGTTATCTTAGCTGTTATTATATCATTTATTCTAGGCTTTTTAAGTTGTACTTACTTCAAATCAAATGATAATCAAGTGATAAATGTTTATGGCACGTATGTTTCAGACTTCTCTACATTAAGTATCAATCATGATTCGACATATCAATACTCAGAACCATTTTCAAGTGGGGGAATTTCAAAGATAGATGACAATACTTATATTTTAAGTGATGATGAATTTAGTGGGTATATTGCCTTCTTTTATGAAGATCAAGTAAAATTGGTTAGCACAAAGAATGAAGGATCAATAAAAATATTTACCAAGATTAGTGAGGTAGAGAGTAATTTAAATGACAAGATATCTTAGTATAATTAAAGACAATAACTTTAAAACAACAATTCAATAATTTCAGTGTTGTTTTGTTGACTACTTAGGAGAAAATATAAATAAGATAAATATTAACAAAAGATTGAATACATAAAAAGTAAATTAAAATTGCTGGATATACTTAGAAGATAGATGAAATTTTATTTAAAAAAGAAATTATAAACAGAAAAAAGCCTTCATTTAAAGAAGGCTTTTAAACTCTATCAAAGTATTGAATGCCACGCTCTTTAACGTTTTCTTCAATTAAATCACGTAATAGCTTTCTGACCTTAGCCCCATCTTTGATATTTTTAATCTGCACAATCGGATTTTCAATATGTTCGTGGCAGATATGAGCATCAATTGTCAGCTGAATGGTACTGATTTTCAGATATCGCTGATAAAGTGTTTCAATCATATCCGGATCTTTCAAGGTATACAATTCTAGAGAATCATGTGTTTTTTTGAAAAATCCTTTAATGATAATAAGCTCATCTTTAGTAATTTGATAATGGGTAAAATTAAGATGCAACTTGGTTAAAAGTCGTTGCCATAAACCGGAAGGTTGAGCTTCCCATAATATTTTTTCTTCATATTGGTCTAAAATACTCATTGCTATCACTCCTATCCTTTATAATTTAAGTATATCGGAAAATACTTATTTTGAATATACTTTTTATAATTATATTCGTATATTCTTTTCATTTTAGAAAAAATCGTGTAAAATAAATAAGGATTTGGGGGAAAAGTAATGTATCGAATATTGATGATTTTATTAGGAAATACGATTTATGCATTAGGTGTTGTTTTATTTATTGTGCCTAATGGCTTGGTGACCGGCGGGACAACAGGTTTAGGGTTAGCCGCTTTACATTTTTTTAATATACCTTTACCTCTATTTGTTACTGTCTTTAATTTATTGATGTTTGGCATTGGCTATTGGGTTTTGGGTAAAACCTTTGCATTATCTACACTTTTATCGACTATTTTTTATCCGATGGCCTTGGCTTTTTTTGAAAGCACACTTCATATTGGAAAGTTGACAGATGATTCGCTCTTAGCGGCTTTGTTAGGTGGCGTGTTGATTGGTGTTGCCATTGGGTTAGTGATTAAACATAACGCTTCGACAGGAGGTATGGATATTCCGCCATTAGTCTTGCATAAAAAATGGGCTGTTCCGGTTTCAATGAGTATGTATGCTTTTGATTTTGTTATCTTGTTGATTCAAATGGCTTACACGTCTATTGAAATGGTTCTTTATGGATTGGTTTTAGTGTTATGTTATACGATAGTATTAGATAAAGTGCTTTTATTAGGGCAATCGCAATCACAAGTGATGATTGTTTCTAAAGCCTATAACGATATTTCACAAACGATTATTGCCCAAATGGATAGAACGACCACTTTATTAAATGCCAAAACCGGCTATAAAAATTATGATTATCCGGTTGTGATGTGTGTGCTGTCAAGACGTGAATTACCTAAAATGAACGACTTGGTCTTAAAATGCGATCCTCATGCGTTTATAGTCATTAGTGAAGTAAATGAGGTGCGAGGGCACGGCTTTAGCTTAGGAAAGGAATATTTAAAACGATGAAGATTATTATTTCACCGGCTAAAAAAATGAAGAATGATTTTGAAGATAGCCACCCTTTGACAATACCTATCTATTTAGATAAGACGCATCGGTTATTAGCTTATTTAAAGTCCTTAAGTTTAAAAGAGCTTCAAACTCTTTTGGCTTGTAATGAAAGGATTGCTTTATTAAACTTTGAACGTTTTCAAAAGATGGACTTAAAAAAGCACACAACGGCAGCCCTATTGAGTTATGAAGGTATTCAATATCAATATATGGCACCCCAAGTATTTGAGGAAGGGTATTATCACTATGTCAGTGAACATCTACGTATTCTTTCAGGTTTTTACGGTATTTTAAAGCCGTTTGATGGTATTGTTTTGTATCGGTTAGAGATGCAGGCAAAACTAAAGACAGATTTCTGCGATAATTTATATGATTTTTGGCAAGATGATTTGTATAGGGATTTAAAAGATGAAGTCATCGTTAACCTTGCCAGTAAGGAGTATAGTCAGGCAATCAAGAAATATGTGGCTAAAGAAAATTGGATTGATGTATCTTTTAAAGAGGAAATTAACGGTAAACTCAAAGAAAAAGGCGTTTATGTCAAGATGGCAAGAGGCGAGATGGTTCGCTTTATGGCAACTAGACAAATCAATGATTTAGAAGGGCTTAAACAATTTGATGGATTGGGTTATACTTATAATCAAGAAGCATCAAGTGAAGGACAATATGTATTTTCAAGGAAGGAGAAAGAAAAAATATGTTAAGTAAAGGAATGCAAGCACCTGATTTTTGTTTATTTAATCAGGATCAAGAAAAAATTTCATTAAGTGATTTTAAAGGTAAGAAAGTCGTTTTATATTTTTATGCGAAGGACAATACACCGGGGTGTACTAATCAGGCTTTAGGCTTTAAAGAATTATATGAAGAAATCGGAAAGTATGCTGTACTGATTGGGATTAGTAAAGACAGTGTTAAAGCACATGAGAATTTTAAAAATAAATATGAGTTACCATTTATGTTATTGTCTGACCCGAATTTAGAAGCCATTCAAGCTTATGATGTATGGCATGAAAAGAAGCTTTACGGTAAAGTCAGTATGGGGGTTGTTCGCACAACTTATATCATTGATGAAAATGGTGAAATCGAGTGTGTGATGCCAAAAGTTAAGGCAAAGGAAAATCCACAAGATGTTTTAAATTACTTTAAGGCATAGTACTTTCTAAAAATGAAAATAGCTTTTTTAAAATAGAAAATGGCTATGTTTATTGATGAAAGTATGATAAAATATATATTATTAATAAGCCATGCAAGGAGGTTTAAGAATGTATAATATTGTTGTGTGCTGTGTTTCAGCACTATCTTCAAGCATTTTAGTTTCTAAGATGAAAGAGGTAGCTAGAGAGAAAGGCGTTAAAGCACTTATCTGGACAGTCGGTGAAGCAGGTTTGGATTTAGCTTGGGCTGAAGCTGATGCTGTATTATTGACACCTCAAGTTCGTCACTTAAAAGAAAAATTGGAAGCTAAAGAAGATCGCAAAGTACCGATTCTGCCAATCAGTGATGCAGACTTTGGTGCAATGGAAGTAGAGAAGATTCTCGAACAGGCATTAACTGTTATTTCTCAATAATTAGCATCAGATTATCTGATGCTTTTTATCTATTAGAATGAAGGAGGGTTAAAGATGAGTGAGCCATTGACAAAACTTGGTATAACAAAACCAAGAATCGCACTTTTAAATGAATTAGGCATCAGCGATGTCGACAGTCTTTTAACTTATTATCCATATCGCTATGATTTTTTGGTGTATCATCAACCCGAGTTTGATGATTTTTCAATTACGGCAGATGGTGTGATTACAGCATCGGCAAAAATTGCTTACCGCAGAGGTTATCAGTCTAAAATGGTATTTACTGTGATGATAGAAAACCAAGAGTATCAGGTAAGTATTTTTAATCGGCATTTTTTAGCTTCTAAGCTAAAGCTTGGACAAACAGTAACAGTTATCGGTAAGTGCAGCGGACCGACAACCATCGTGGCTAGTGATGTGAAGTTAGCTGCGTTAAGTGATTTACCGGCTATTACACCAATTTATTCTGTCAAAGAAGGCATTACATCTAAAAGCGTTCACGGTTATGTTGTGAAAGCATTAAATTATGCGGAAGATAAAACAGAAGATTTTGTACCATTAGATTTTCAAACCAAGTATAGATTAGTCAATCGTTATCAAGCTTTGAAGATGATTCATTGTCCTAAAGAAAAAAGTGATATTAAACACGCCTTAAGGCATTTAAAATACGAAGAATTTTTAAAATTTCAATTGATGATGAATTATATGCACACCCAAAAAAGTGAGGCTATCGGTTTCCAGAAGGTATTTTCGCAAGAAGCGGTGGAGTATTTTATAGAGCATCTGCCATTTGTCTTAACACAAGATCAACAAACGACGTGTGATGAAATCCTTGCGGATTTACAAGGGGATAAACTGATGAATCGCTTAGTTCAAGGTGATGTAGGTAGCGGAAAGACGGTTGTCGGTGTGATTGCCATGTATGCCAATTATTTAGCCGGCTATCAAAGTGCGTTAATGGCACCAACTGAAATTTTAGCTAAACAACATTATCAGAATTTAATTTGCTATTTTGAGGCTTACGATATTAAGTTAGGGCTTTTGATAGGTAGTATGACAAATAAAGAAAAGGAACAGATGTATGAGGCTTTGGAAAGTGGCGAAATCGATATGGTTATCGGAACCCATGCTTTAATTCAAAGTAAGGTCGCTTTTCATCGACTAGGTTTAGTGATTGCAGATGAACAGCATCGTTTTGGTGTTAAACAACGGCAAAACCTTAAAACGAAGGGACAAAGAGTAGATATGTTGCTGATGAGTGCGACACCGATTCCACGCACTTTGGCTATATCGCTATTTGGAGATATGGAAGTATCGACAATTAAAACGATGCCAAGTGGCAGAAAACCGGTCAAAACAAAATATTATCAAGGCAAGTCAATGAAGCCGATTCTACCGTTTTTAAAAGAGTACTTGGCTAGTGGACAACAATGCTATGTTGTGTGTCCTTTGGTTGATGAAAGTGATGGTTTAGTGGCACGTGACGCCCAAGGCATTTATGAAGCGATGAAAAAGTATTTTCAAGGGCATTATGCAGTCGGTTTGCTTCATGGACGTATGCATGATGAAGACAAGGAAGAAATTATGAATGCTTTTCGAGATAATAAGATTCAAATTTTAGTTTCGACCACCGTTATTGAGGTTGGTGTTGATGTCGGAAATGCCAATATGATGGTTATCTACAATGCGGATCGTTTTGGGTTATCCACGCTTCATCAGTTAAGGGGACGCGTAGGGCGTAAGGATCGTCAAGGCTATTGTTTTCTTCTCTCTGATTCGCAAAATGAAGCTTCGATTGAACGAGTGCGTTTCTTAGAAAATTCTAATGACGGCTTTGAAATTTCTGAGTTTGATTTGAAATTGCGTGGACCGGGCGAAGTTTTAGGTGAAAAACAGTCAGGTGTGCCAACCTTTACAATCGCTAATTTATTTGAAGATTATCAGATTTTAGAAACAGCTCGACAAGATGCTCAAAAAATACTAGAGAATCTAAAAAGTTATCCACATATTGCTCAATTTTTATTAAAGGCACTGCAAGAAAAAATGGTCTGACTTGAATTTAGGTATATTTATGGATATAATAGATAATAAGGGGTGAATGACGATGTACAAATTAGCAATTGATGCCATGTCAGGAGATTTAGGAAGTTCAATCGTTGTCAAGGCGTGTGAAGCGTTTTTAAAAGAGTATCAAGATACAGTTTTATATGTTTGCGGAAAGCAAGAAGAATTAAGTTCTTTAAAAGACTTAGCCAATGTGGAAATAGTTGATGCTAAAGATATTATTACAATGAATGACAGTGTGATGACTATTCGGCGTAAAACAGAGGCGAGTATGTCTAAAGCCGTTAATCTGTGCAAAGATGATATATGTGAAGCTGTTGTTTCATGCGGGTCCACCGGGGGATTATATGCCTGTGCGATGTTTTTCTTAAAGCGTTTAGAAGGTATAGATAAATGTGGTTTATTGGCAACCGTGCCAACTAAAACAGGTACAGGGGTATGTATGTGTGATGTTGGGGCAAATGCGGGTTGACGGCAAGGAGGCTCACGTTTACCGCACGGGGTCGTTCGGCGCGGAAGT
>CAJUOR010000039.1 GCA_910588165.1 uncultured Thomasclavelia sp. | reverse complement strand
CAAAGAGGTGATAACCATGAATCAAGTATTTAGCCCATCTATCTTTAATCAATACTTAAAAGAAGAGAGAAAAAAAAGAAACCTCACGATTTCTCAATTATCTGAAACACTTAACCAAAGCACAGGATATATCAGCAAATTAGAAAACTCCGATTTTATTGTCGGTAACCCTAAAATAGAGCCATTACTACAAGTATACCAATTGCCTAATGATTACCTAACTATACTTGATGAAAAGATTGATCAATATGCGGACAACTTCTTAGATGATATTACTTTCATAAGTAATGATAGAAGTTTATCATATCAAAAAATAGTCGATTTTATGCACGATTATAAAAATACTATACTTTATAAGATTGTTGATGTATCCCACTTTATTTCAAACACTCAAAATCAAATCATCGTTACTGAAAAAGAGATAGAATTACTTACAGAAAATATTTCTATTTTCAGTGACAAAATTCAATCAGTAATACATATATACATTGCAAGTTACTATACCCTCATTCTCGATTACTTATCGGCGCAAATATATTACAATAAAAGCTTAAATAATACGATTGTATGCAATAAATATGCTAGTTTACTATACTATCACTTAGCCTTATTCTATCGTAATACCCACGATTCATTAAAATCTCTTCACTACTCTGATTTAGCCACAAAGGGATTTGCTCAGACTAAAAACTACAAAAGATTAGCTAATCTAAAAACTATCACCGGTTTACAGTATTTTGATATGCGCTATTTCTCCAAAGCTTTGGAAGTTAATTTAGAGAATTTAGAGGAAATCCAAAATCTTGATATTCAATTTGAGAAACGCTCACTTTTAAACAATATCGCCTTCATTTATTTTTTACAAGGGAACTATGAAAAGGCGATTGAGTATTACGCTCAAATAGATGAAGCAGAAATGAATGAGCAGCATTTTTACTCCTATATGCTCCCTCTTTTTATTACGCAAGACTACATCAAGGCTCAAGAAATATGTGAAAAAGGTTTAGCAATAGCTCATTTGCAATATTATCAGCGTTTATTAAACTATTTTCGCCAATATTTTGATGACCGTAACCTTAGTCTGTTACTTAAACATCTGACAAATTTCTATCAACGTTGCGATCATCATATTGATTCCTTCACCAAAGAAGAATTATTGTGCTTAATCATCGAGCTTTTAAAACAAGACAAGCAATACAAAAAAGCCTTATATTATACAGAAGAAAAATATCATCTAAGTTACAAATAACACAAAACACCAAGTATAACACTTGGTGTTTATTGATTAACTGATCTTTGTACCGTTAGGCAATTCTTCAATGATTGTCGCTAAGGCAATTTTCTTTTTGTGTTGTCCTGCCAATAACATTCCTTGAGATTCAACACCTCTTAGGTTAGCCGGCTTTAAGTTAGTCACAACAATGACTTTTCTATTCACCATATCTTCCGGAGTATAGGCTGTCGCAATCCCACTGACGATTTGACGTGTTTCATCGCCTAAATCAACTTGAGATACTAACAGTTTATCTGCCTTTGGGTGTTTTTCACTTTTTAAAACGGTTCCTACCTTTAATTCAATCTTAGCAAAATCCTCAATTGAAATTTCAGGTGTTAAAGACTTTTTAGGTGCCGGTTTTTCTTCTGCTTCAATTTGGGCTAACACAACTTTAGGATCTAATCTCATAAACAACGCTTGTGGTTGATCGGTTACTTTAGTTCCTGATTCATATAAACCAAATGTATTCAAGTCTAAATAATCTTTTTGTGTCGCATTGATTTGATCTAAGATTTTAGCGGAAGTTTCAGGCAAGAAAGACTCCAATAAAACGGCTGCAATACGAATGCTTTCAACCAAATTATATAAAACTGTCTGTAAACGCTCTTGCTTAGTTTCATCTTTCGCTAAAGCCCAAGGCATAGTTTCATCAATATACTTATTTGAACGTCTTAATAATCCGAAAATGACATCAATCGCATCAGCAACTCTTAGTTTATCCATCTTTTCAGCCACTTTTTTAGGAGCTTCTAAAGCGACAGCTTTCAATTCTTCATCAACCGCTTCGCAAACATTCGGATTTGTGACAACACCATTGAAATATTTATTACTCATGGCAATTGTACGGTTAACCAAGTTACCTAAAATATTAGCTAAATCTGAATTGATTCTTTCAATCAACAATTCATAAGTGATATTGCCGTCATTGTCAAATGGCATTTCGTGTAAGACAAAATAACGCACCGCATCAACACCAAACATTTTAACTAAATCATCGGCATAAATCACATTTCCTTTAGATTTAGACATTTTACGATCGCCCATGAGTAACCAAGGGTGTCCGAAAACTTGTTTTGGTAAAGGTAAATCTAAAGCCATCAACATGATTGGCCAATAAATCGTATGGAAACGAATAATATCTTTTCCGATTAAATGTAAATCAGCCGGCCAATACTGTTTAAACAATTCATCATGATTGCCATCTAAATCATAGCCTAAGCCCGTGATATAGTTGGTTAGGGCATCAATCCAGACATATACGACATGCTTAGGGTCAAAATCAACCGGAATACCCCATTTGAAAGTCGTACGGGAAACACATAAGTCTTGAAGACCCGGCAATAAGAAGTTATTCATCATCTCATTCTTTCTTGATTCAGGCTGAATAAATTCAGGGTGCTCATTGATATACTGAATAAGCCTATCAGCATAACGGCTCAATTTAAAGAAGTATGCTTCCTCTTGTTCTTTATGAACATCTGCCCCACAGTCAGGACATTTACCGTCAACTAACTGACTTTCTGTGAAAAAAGATTCACAATCAGTGCAGTACCAACCTTCATAATGACCTAAGTAAATATCCCCTTGGTCATATAATTTCTTAAAGATTTTTTGAACTTGTTTTTCATGATATTCATCTGTGGTACGAATAAATTTATCATACGATGTATTCATTAAATCCCAAATACTTTTAATTTCAGATGCAATACCATCAACATATTCTTGTGGCTTCACACCTGCTATTTTAGCCTTTTCTTCAATTTTTAAGCCATGTTCATCTGTGCCAGTTTGGAAACGGACATCATAGCCCTGGGCACGTTTAAAACGAGCAATACTATCTGCCAAAACGATTTCATACGTATTTCCGATATGCGGTTTGCCAGAAGTATAGGCAATGGCTGTTGTAACATAATATGGTTTCTTTTCCATCGCTTTTCCTCTCCTTTCATAAATAAAAAACTCGCCCTTATATAAGGACGAGTATATCTCGTGTTACCACCTTACTTCATTAGTTTTTCGCAAAACTAACCTCATCAAGTACGCCTTTTAGGTTCATACTCTAGTGCTGTAACGGGCACCCTCGTTGTTATCTAAAATCAATCTATTCTCGATAACACAACTCCGGAACCATTTTCATCAAGTCATCACTTTATTCCTTTTCACCATGTGGAACTCTCTAAAAAAGGACTTCTCGTTACTCATTCCTTCACTGTCTTTTTTCTACAATTTTAGTTTACACGCTTTAATCTTAAATGTCAAACAGAAATTGTCTTGCTTATTAAAAGTATTGACATTTTCAAGTTTTTTATACTTCCTTTACCGCTTTGGCACGTTGTTTTAACTCCTTGCCAATCGTCAGTAACATCGTTATATAACAAGCCCCTCCGCCAATGAAATTACTGATAGCTTCTGCCACAAAGACACCATCAATGCCCATATAAATAGGAAGAATGACGGTTAATGGTGCAACAATCACAACTTTTCTAAAAATTGAGAAGAAAATCGCTTGTTTTGATTTTCCTAAACCAACAGCAATGGACTGACCTGTCATTTGAAAAGCCATCATAAAAAAGCCGAAGAAATATAGCCTTAAAGCCGCCACGCCATCTTGCATGACCTCAGGGTTACTGCTGAATATTCGAATATATAGAGTCGGGAAAAGTGTTACGCTTAACCATAAAACAAAGCTTGTGGAAAAAGCGGCAACAGTGACAAACTTGATCCCTTCTAAAACACGACGATATTCTTTTGCACCATAATTATACCCTAAAACCGGTTGACTGGCATTAGCTAATCCGTGCCCCGGAAGTGTAATCACTTCACGAATAGAGTTTATAATGGTCATAATCGCAATATATAAATCGCCACCATACGTCTGCAAGGTTGAATTGCAGACAATTGAAACAATCGAATTGGTAATCCCCATCATAAAACCTGCTGTCCCTAAAGAAAAAATGCGTTTAACATAGTTAAAATTGAGCTTCATTTTATCTTTTCTAAGTTTTAAAATAGTCTTATTACCCGTCAAGAATTTGATGGTCCATAATGCCGATAACATTTGTGATACAACGGTTGCAATGGCTGCACCTTGCACACCTAAACGACAGCTAAAAATCAAAATAGGATCTAAAATGATATTAGCAATCGCCCCGATTAAAACTGTCATCATACCGATTTTCGCAAATCCTTGACTATTGATAAAGCTATTCATTCCTAATCCGAGCATTACAAAAATTGTACCAAATAAATAAATTTTCAAATAATCATTGGCATAATGAATCGTATCTTTACTAGCACCAAACAACCAAAGTAAATCTTCTTTAAAAATTAAGCCGATTACGGTAATCGCAATCCCAAAAGCAAGCAATAAAACAAACGCATTGCTCATGATTTCCTCAGCTTCTTCGTTATTGCCTTGCCCTCGAGCAATCGAACATAAAGGAGCGCCTCCCATACCAAACAGATTCGTAAAAGCTATCACAATCGAGATAATAGGCAAGCATAGTCCTAGTCCACCCATCGCCAAAGTGGCCGCATTAGGAATACGTCCAATATAAATTCTATCAATGACATTATATAAAACGTTGATTAACTGAGCGACAATCATAGGTCCGGCAATATGTAAAATATGTGAGGACATTGATCCTTTCGCAAAGTCATTCTTTTGATTTTCCACAATAATCCCACCTTCACAATCCTTATTCAATATAAAACAAAAAAATTTGAATGTAAAGGTGAATAGAAGCAGTTTTAATTTTTTTGACAATTATCAAGCATCACTTCCGAGATATAATTTTAAACATTCTAATAAATATACCCTTTTCACTGATTATTTCAGTAAAGAGGGTAAAGCTTATTTCGTTTATTCTCTTTTTAATTATAAATAAATTTCCACATAGACATATTCACCATCTGCCGAAAGCACATCCACTTCCGTAAGCAATTCCCCTTTATGATGGTGCACATATTCATGGATTTTACGAGCTATTAAATTAGCCTGTTCAGGATTGACTTCAAGCTTTGCTTCTTGTATCAATTTGCCAATGACAGGACGCATGTACAAAACTGATGTTGGGAAATAAAATTTTCTTTTTTTATCGTTCTGAAATACATGGATTTTCATTATTCAACCTCGATGGTGACCGTGTCTCCATCAGCACTTTCAACTTCTACAATACGTCCCAAAACGCCTTGCTCAACTAAACTAAAAATTTGATTGAGATCAATGCCTTGCAATGCTTTATTGCCGGAAATTTGTGGTAGATCAATACCAATTTCTGCGCCTAACTTAATAAGTGACATTGGAACATTGACACGAACTTTATCCCCATCTTTACTATGCACTAAAATACGCAACATCATCCTATCTAACGATTTTCTGGAATTTTCAGGAACCATTACCACTTCTGATTCCTCATTTTTTAGAAGATCATCTAAGCTAACATGAAAATAATTAGATAACTCCACTAAAATAGGTATATCTGGGATACTCAAATCATTTTCCCATTTAGAAACAGCTTGGCTTGATACATTCATCTCTGTCGCTAACTGATCTTGAGTCATATTATATTTTTTTCTTAATTCCGTAATTTTCTTTCCTAATGTTTTCATCTTTTTATCCTCCAAAAAAATGATTTAGAAATATTCACTTGCAATATTTGTTCATCTTTAGAAATAAACTTAATTATTGGTTTATAGAAAAGCAAACTCAAACTCCCTCCCGCAATCGTTAAAAAGCCTAGACAAAGCATTGGATACGTCCCAACAACGTCTGCCATCATTGAAAAAAATGCTATTGAAATTGGTGTAAGCCCCATACTCAAAGTACTCAACAATCCCATCACCTTGCCTCTCTTATCATCTGGAATAATCTCATACTGTATCTCGCTGAAAATAATATTTATTAAGGCATTACCAACTCCAAAGATGACTAAGGCAATAATAATCCACATTAAATTACGGGCACTGACACACATCACAATACCTATAGATTCGACCAAGATAGATCCTAGCCAACATAAGTAACGTTGCTTCCCGTTGAGTTTCAAAAAGCCATACAGCATGACACTTATCAATGTTCCTCCAGTCATAAAGGCCGTAGCAAATCCATACCCTGTGGTACCACAGAAGGCACTATTTTCCATAAAATAAGGAAGAAGTAATACAAAAGCACCATTGCCAAAGAAGTTAAGAACACAAATGAAAAGCATAAAATTTTTTAATACCTGATGATGCAACATAAATGATAATCCTCTTTTGAAATCCTCCAAAAAGGTTAATGAAACTCCCGTAGATTCTCTGTGCGGTACTTGAATCCATGCTTCCGAAAAAGAAGATAGAAAGTAAGACATTCCGTTGCCAAAGAAAATCATCAATGGTCCAAAAATACTTAATAAAACACCACTGACACTTTGTCCGATAATCTGTACCAATGTAACTGTCGTTTGATTGGCAGATAATGCTTTAGACAAATTCTCTTTAGCTACTAAATCTGGCAAAATAGCCTGTACTGCTGGCTGAAAAAAAGCTGCTGCCATCGCCATCATCATACTTGCAAGCATCATCATCCAGATTTCAAGACGTCCAATAAAGCCTAAAACCGAAACGATTGATAAAATACAGCCACAAATAAAATCACTTCCTACAATAATTCCTTTGCGACTCATACGATCACTGACAACACCACCAAACGGTGAAAACAAAACTTTCACAAAAGTTTGCATGGCAAGTATCATCCCCATTATGGTTTTAGAACCTGTTGTTTCCAAAATCCAATAGCTTAAAGCCACACTGTATAGTACATCGCCCATATTGGAAACAAGTTTTCCTTGTAATAACAAAAGAAAATTTTTATTAAATAGTTTCATTCTCATTGTCGCCCCCCTTTGACACTTTCATTATAGGAATTTCTAAGCTAGTTTTGAAGCGACACGCAGTTGATTTTACCAACTGTTTGTTGAAAAGAACTCAACCAATAGTTGTATAATAGCTTTTCATTTCATATTATATCAAAAAAGAGCAATATACACACACCATTTAGGTAGTTTTTGCTCTTTTCATTTTATTTATTCTATTTTCTCTTAGTCTGATAAATCGCTTCCATTAGTTGCGATAACTTTTTTATACCAGTAGAAAGAATCTTTTCTATAACGATCTAATGTCTTTAAATCAAATTCTTCTCTATCAACATAGATAAAACCATAACGTTTAACCATACCCTCATGTGTAGAAATTAAGTCAATCGCAGACCATGGGCAATATCCCATCATTTCACAACCATCTGTAATCGCTAATTGAACTTGTTCTAAGTGGTCTTGATAATATTTGATACGATATTGGTCATGAACTTTACCATCTTCTGTCAATGTATCATAAGCCCCTAAACCATTCTCTGTAACAAGCATTGGCAAACGATATCTTGAATACATTTCACGAATGGTTGCTCTAAATCCCATTGGATCGATTTCCCAACCAAACTCAGTTGTAGGTAAATAAGGGTTTTTGTAACCTTTGAACACACCTGCTTCACCACGAGCAGTCTGTTGATCAGCACCTGAATTAAGCACTTCACTACCGTCACTAGCTTCACAAGTAGCTGTATTGTAGTAGTTGAAACCAATAAAGTCCGGGTGTCCATTCTTTAAGGCTTCCTCATCTCCTTCGGCAAATTCAGGACAAGCATCATGTTCTTCTAAATAAGCCCAAACAAGATTATTATAGACCCCATAAACAGCCATATCTAAATATAACCAGTTTCTAATCGCATTATAGTTTTGAGCTGCCAAGTTGTCTTCCGGTTTACAAGTTGCCGGATAAACTAAAGAAATATTTGGTGCAGGACCGATTTTAGCTCCCGGTAACATTTCATGACATAAAGCCATCGCTTTTGCCTGTGCCACTAACATATGGTGATTTTGTTGATAAGTTTCTTTAATAACATTTGTGCAGTCTTTTGGTAAATGTAAAGTTCCAATCACAGGTCCAACTAAAGTCAACATATTTTGTTCATTGATTGTTAACCAATATTTAACTCTATCACCGAAGTTTTCAAACATAACCTTAGCAAAATTAACAAACCAGTCAACTGATTCACGATTACTCCATGAACCTTTTTCATCTAATGCAGCAGGCATATCGAAATGGAACATCGTTACTAAAGGTTCAATGCCGTACTTCAAACATTCATTGATGACATTGTTGTAGTACTCGATTCCTTTTGGATTTACTTCACCAATACCATTTGGCAAAATTCTTGTCCAAGCAATTGAGAAACGATAAGTTTTGAAGCCCATCTCAGCCATTAAAGCAATATCTTCTTTATATCGATGATATTGGTCTGCACATACTGTTAAATCAGAAGTGCCGGCAGGAACTTCCTTTACATCTTGACATGATGGTCCTTTGCCATCTTCCAAGTTAGCACCTTCTACTTGATACGCAGATGTACTAGCTCCCCATAAAAAATCTTTTGGGAAAGGTTTTAATTTTTTGTGTAACATACTGTGATTTCCTCCTCTACTAATTCATATCTTTATTATATCAGTTTTTTCCAATATCTAAAGTTTTTTTAGATAACTCTTCTATTTTTTAGCCAAATTAAAGCCCTCTACCTTTTGAACCCGAATGATTGGTATTTAATTTCCTTTTTATGATGTTGTTTTTTTATCATATAAGAAGAGAATCTGCCAAACATTCTTTTCACCATTTACTTTTTTAAGACAAGTGAAGAACATAGGTATCACCATCTAATACAAAGCCTTGTTTGACTAAAACATGAGGTCTTGTATGACGACCGAAAATCATCAAAGCATGATATTGATGTTTCTTTGCATACGCAATCATATATTCTAAAAGTATTTCACATACCTTCTCGTCTACCATTGGCTTTTTATCAAAATAACGAATATATCCCCAAACTTTAGGACCTAAATTCTCATAAGAGGTTTGTTCTTCATATTTCTCCCAATAGATTGTTGCCTGAATGCCATCATCATTGAAAGCATAATAGCATTGATATTCATTTTCATGCAATTCATCATTCAAGAAAAATAAAAAATCTTTCTTAAAACTTCTTTTACTTTTTCTTCCGAAACTATACATATTCATAGCCACTTGCCATCTAAATTCATTTAAAGCATGGGTATCTGCCCTTGCTGCCATTTTATAGGATAATGTCATTTTCTTTTCCCCCTTATTTCTAATTTTATCATATTTCTATCTCAATGCAATTATCTAAAAACCATTTTGGCAAAAGATTCATCTATATAATTATATTTATTGATAACCTTTAATTTATAACTTAATAATTGAAAACAAATAGGTTTAAAACAAGCGTTTTTTAACATTTATATTTGATGATTTCAAACCTTTTTTTTAATTTTGTGAAAATATAAATTACTGATATCATGCCAGATTAAAAAAATTTTTTTAAGGTACAAAAGCCTTCATGCCTTTACTTTCAAGACTAATTTTGATATAGTGAAAGAAGTCAAAAAAAGTATTTATTTTACCAAATAAAAAGACACGAATCACATTGAAAAAGGAGTATTTAAAATGAAATATATAAGATTTTATTTAGCTTTATTTATAGCTAAATGCTGTTATTATGGCTTAAGAATGTTTGGCAAACGTGCCTCTCAGCACCCCGGCTGGTTAGCTCTTGGTATCTGCCCTAATTTCTTTGAATTAGCGCCAAAAGCCAAGTTATGTATTGCCGTTACCGGTACAAACGGTAAAACAACGGTAGCCAACTTACTGACTGACGCTTTACAAGAATCCGGTTTAAAAGTTGTCAGCAATAGAGAAGGTGCAAATGTTGACTGTGGCTGTGCCACAAATATTGTCAACAGTTTGACTTTCTTTGGTAAAGTTAAGGTTGATGCGACAGTCTTTGAAGTCGATGAACGTTTCTCCAGAGTTACGCTTCCGGGTATTTGTCCTGACTATTTAGTTGTCACCAATTTATTTAGAGATTCTTTAAAAAGAAACGCTCACCCCGATTACATATTTAATATTATCAATACGTACTGTCCTAATCACACTCATTTAATCTTAAATGCTGATGATTTAGGCAGTAACCTTTTAAAACCTAACAATAAACATACCTATTTTGCAGTGGGAAAACAAGAAGAAGATCAAAATGCTTATGAAAGTTTGGTTATGGATCACAGCATCTGTCCAAACTGTCATAGTCAGTTAAAATATCAATATCGTCATTATCACCATATTGGGAAAACCTATTGCACTAAATGTGGTTATGAATCGCCTTGCCCTGATGCTCTAGTAGAAAAAATTGATGCTCAAAACGGACAGTTATATGTTAATCTTCACGGTAACCAAGTGGCATTTCCTTTAATGAGCGACATCTTGTTTAATGTCTATAACCAAATTGCCATTATTACTTTATTAGATGTTTTAGGCTTTGAAGTAGCTAAGATTCAGAATATTTTCGCAAAAATTCATATTCCTGATTCCCGTCTTAATCAAATTGATGTCAATGGCACAAAAGTTATCCAAGCCATGAGCAAAGGGCAAAGCTGTGTTTCAAGTAGCCGCACATTTGATTTAGTCGCTTCAAAAGAAGGCAACAAATTAGTCATCTTAGTGCTTGATGATGCTTACGATCGTAAAAACAGCATTGAATATTGGGGTTGGATTTACGATACAGACTATGAGCGTTTAGCTAAGGACAATATCAAAATTGTAGCACCTTTAGGACCTCGCTGTTATGACCATGAGGTACGATTGTTATTGGCAGGTGTTCCTCAAGATAGGATTTATGCTAAATCTAAGGAATTAGAAGCCATTGACACATTACCATTAGAAGAAATCGACAGTATCTTTATTCTTTATGATACATCTACTTATCATTTGTCTTGTGAAATTAAAGAAAAGATTATCAAACGATTGGAGGCAAAATAATGAATATAGAAATCCTTTACCCCGAATTGTGTTGTTTATATGGTGAAAAAGGGAATATGATGTTTCTTAAACAATGTTTGCCTGAAGCCAATTTTATCGAAACACGTCTAAATGACCGTCCGACTTTCTTAGACCAAAATGTTAGCTTATGCTATATCGGTTCTTGTAGTGAACAAAGTCAAGAATTACTTTTAGATAAATTAAGACCTTTTAAAGATAAAATCAAAGCTTTAATCGAAACTAAAAAAACATTATTTTTGGCTACGGGGAATGCCATGGAGCTTTTCGTCAATAAAATTGTTTGTGAAGACCAAAGAGAAATCGAAGCTTTAGGCATCGTTTCAGGATTTGCTAAACGTCAAGCCCCACAACGCTTTAATACTCTTTTAAAAACTGAATTTAAAGACATGACTGTAATTGGCTATACAAGTCGCTTCTCACATACTTATGACTTAGACCCTGACCATGCTTTTTGCGAAGTTGAAATCGGTACGGGTAGTCAGCCTAATACAAAATATGATGGCATCTATCAAGGTGGTCTGATTGCCACTTATTGTATCGGTAATCTTCTTGTTTCTAATCCCGATTTCACTCATTGGTTACTTCAACAGCTAAACTGCGATAAAGCATTACCATTTGAAAAAGAAATCAGAAAGGCATATGAGGTAAAATTACAAGAATTTACAAAACCTCATTTGGAGTTAGCTTAATGACACAATTATATCGCCCTACCCAAGCCATCATTGATTTAGGAGCTATTGAAAAAAATGTTACCTATATTACCAAAAAATATCAGGGCTACCAATATTATATGGGTGTCGTTAAAGCGGATTGTTACGGTTATCGTGGACATCAGGTTGTCGACGCTATCCTTAAAGGCGGAGCTAATGCGCTAGCCGTAAGTTTAATTGAAGAAGGCTTAGATTTACGTCAAAATTATCAAGATATTCCTATCTTATTATTTACACCTGTGCCAAAATACTATCTTGATGTCTGTTGTCAACACCATTTAATTGTTACGGTTGCCACTTATGCGCAAGCCCTTCACGCCAGCCAAATAGACGGTCTTGAAGTGATGATAAGAGTTAATGGCGGTAGCGATATTTTAGGTGGGCCTACTTCTTTCAATCAATTTAAAGCATTGTATGAGGTACTTAAACATGGTAAATGTCATATCAAAGGTATGTATCTGCATAGTTATAATGCCTTTACAAAAGCCGATACAGAAGCTGAATATCAGAAATTCTATGAATTAACACAAGATATTGACCTTTCACAATTTGAAATCATCAGTATTGAGAGCAGTTTAACCTTACCGCGCTACCAAAAGCTTCCGATTGCCAACTGTTGTCGTATGGGCAATATCATGTATGGTATTGAAACCGAAGACCCAAACTTACTTTCAACTTTCTGTTTAAGAAGCCAAGTCTTATCAACTTTAGTGATGCAAAAAGATCAGTATATTGCTTATGATCACGCCTATCAAGCCACACAGGATAATACGAAAATCGCAACTGTTCCGATTGGCTTTGGCGATGGCTTTGCGAAAAGCAACATTGGTAGAAACGTCTATATTAACCAACGTCCTTACCCTATTGTCGCTATCACGATGGATATTACCCATATCTTAGTCGATGATGATGTTAAAGAAAATGATGTGGTTGAACTAATTGCCAACACCCACCATTTAGATGAAATTGCAACACATACGCATGGTGCAACCGAAGAACCTATTTCTGCTTTAAACCAACGTGTTGCACGTTTATACATTCAATGAAAAAAATGGAGTATCAAACTCCATTTTTTTATTATAGATCAGTTGATGCTAATCTCATATTTTTAACTTTACGATAGTAACTATACATCAAAATCAACTCAGCCCCTGCCCAAGCTGCAATTTCCGCAAAGAAAATCCCTATTTCTCCAATCAATAACGGCAGCAACAAGGCAATACCAATACGCATCGTTAATTCAACAACACCCGAAAGCATCGGTACAAACGTATCTCCCATACCTTGTAGCGAAGAACGATAAATATGCAATAAGAATAAGACAACTAAGAAGAGTGCCATAATCAATAAATACATATAGGCAACATCAAGCACCTCTGCCTTTTGAGTTGCCGAGCTTGAAACAAATAGGCTTAAGATATTTCTACCGCCACCAATCATCAAAACTGAAACGCCTAAAGAAGTAATGATACTAAGCTTAACAGCTGTTGTTACACCTTCTTTAATCCGCTCGAGTTTGCCTGCTCCAAGATTTTGCCCACAGTAAGTTGCAACGGCATAACCATAGGAAACAGCCGCAAATTCCAATAAGCCATATAGTTTATTGGTTGCTGTAAAGCCGGCAATAAAGACAAAGCCATAACCATTCACGACATATTGAACAACTAATCCACCTACAGAAATAATCATATTTTGAAAAGCGACCGGGCAGCCTAACTTAAGTAAATGTTTTAAGGTTGGTAAATGAAGTTTAAATCCGGCTTTATGAAACACTAACATCGGTAACCTCTTCACATATATCCAACAAAATATCATAGCACACGCCTGAGCGATAATAGTAGCGATAGCTGCGCCTCTGATACCCCAACTAAAACCATAAACAAAAAGCATATCTAATCCAATATTTGTGATAGAACCAATCACCATTGCCACCAAAGGCGTTTTACTGTTACCAAAAGAACGCAGTATAGCAGAAAAAAGATTATACATCATCGTAATAATAACACCGGAAAACATCACTTCAAGATAAGCGATTGATCCACCAATGACATTATCAGGTGTATTTAATAGATTTAAAACAGGACGTAAGAACACTAAAGACACAAGGCTAATTACCAAGGACAACCCCACGCCCAAAACAATCGACATCATCACCGAACAATTAAGCTTCTTTTCATCTTTAGCTCCAAAAGCTTGAGAAATCAAAATGGAAAAGCCTTGGGTAAACCCCGTTGCCAAGCCCAAAATCATCCAATTTAGCCAATCGGCAGCACCTATCGAAGCTAATGCCTCAACACCTACGCCATTACCGACAATCGCTGTATCAACCATCGTATACATCTGTTGAAAAATATTACCTGCCATTAAAGGTGCAGCAAACATAATCAACAGTTTTAAGGGCTTACCACTTGTCATATCCAATGTTTTACTATTCACGCAAGTCCCCCCTTTCCATATTCTTTAGGCATTCTACCACATTTTATGGATTTAGGCAACTTTCCCCAAAACAAAAAGGTCATATAATTATGACCCTTAACCATCTGTATGATGTCTTGCTTTGGTATTAAGCTCAATAATCGCATTTAGATAATCAGATTTGGAAGTTCCCCCTCTTTCTAGTCTTTCCTTAATCTCACCATCACTGATATAGAGTAATTCCTTAGAATAACTTGCGACTAACGCATCATGCGTAACCATTAAAATTGTTGTCCCTTCATGATTTAGTTGTTCAAACAACATCATCAATTCATGAGAGTTTTGCGAATCAAGATTACCTGTCGGCTCGTCTGCGACAATTAAGCTAGGTTGTGTAACTAACGCTCTGGCAATCGCTACACGCTGTCTTTGTCCACCTGAACATTCTATCGGATATTTATCTAATAAATGAGAGATGCCAAGTTTAACCGCAATATCTCTTACCCCTTTTTCAATCATTTTCTTTTCTTCGCCACCCATAGTTAATGGAACAGCGATGTTCTCTTGGATTGTCAATGAATCAATTAAGTTGAAATCTTGGAAAATAAAACCTAAATTCTGATAGCGAAACTCACATAATTTACTTTCGGATAAAACCCTAATATCTTGCCCATTGATTTCTAAATATCCGCTTGTGGGTAGGTCAATGGTTGTCAAGACATTCAATAAAGTTGATTTCCCGGCACCTGATGGTCCCATAACACAGACATAATCTCCTCTTTTAATTGTTAAGTCAACATTCTTAAGGGCCTCAACCTGATTTTCAATATTGATTCCATATACCTTACGTATATCTTTGGCAACTACAATCTCATTCATGCTTATCTCATTCCTTTCAACATTGTTTTCTGATAAGTGCGATAGCCGTAAATACCTACAACTATCAACGCTATTATAAAAATTCCCATATTCCACAACATAAACCAAATGCTCATTTTCCCTAATAAAACATAAGGTAAATAAGTGGCACCGATATAGACTACTAAAATACCTAAAACAAAACCAAACAAAGCTAACATTTCCTGACGGATAATTTGACTTAATTCATTTTTTGTGTAGCCTAATTTATAAAGATGTTTAAATGTTATCTCGCGATGATTAGTTTCCAATAAAATTTTATAGCCCATTGCCATAGCCACACTGATCGTCAACATAATATAAGAAACACTGATGACGGCAAGATAAGTAGGGTTATCAACATTATTTATCATATAAGTATTCATAAAGATACAAATAATCAAGAAAATTTGCATAATAGAACAACCTTGAACTAATAATTGATGAAAATTAGCACTTGAGATTAAACCAAGCTTATGCGTTATCAGATACTTTCTTTGCAATTTCAAAATCCATTTTGGAACAACGTAGCGACAAAATCCTTTAAATCCCCCTAACACTGCTACAAAACTCATGACAGCCGTAATTTCAGGCTCACGAATGAAGATAATCATCAAGACAGGCATAAAAAGCAGAATAGTATACAACATTGCCGGCAGATCCAACATACGTCCATCTTTTTTCTTCATTTCCTTTTGCATTCCGATCAATTCTTTAATTTCGTTGCGATAAATAAAGCCGGTGGCAACTATAGCCAAATAAATAAGTGTAAGTAACATAATCGCAATTGTCGCAAAGAAAGCTGTTGAAGAATAATTGAACAACGGTATATCAATACTGCTAAGCTTGCCCATGTAAAGATTAGTCAGCGGTATAAGCAAAGCCCCTAGAGGTAACCCGACAACTAAAGCTATTCCAAAGATCACAAGATTTTGCACAAATAGATATTTAAAAATTCTAAATGACTTTGTACCACCTAACATAAATATACCGATTTCCTTGGTCTGACTATTCAAATAGAAATTATAGGCAAAAAAATTGACAGCAACGATTAGCACAGTTGTTAAAAAAGACACCATCACAGGAAGAATTTTATTTGCCTGCCCATAGTTATTGATGTGAAGACCACCATACAAGGCTTCATTATAAATCATATTGATAAATAAGAATGTTGCCATAACGCTAAATATACAAGTTAATGTATAAAAGAATGCTTTTCTCTTTTCCTTACCTAACATATAAAGAGAAAATTGTCCGATTTTCATTACTAACACCTTCCTTTATAATTTTCAATCATCGACCTTTATAAGAAAGATCTATGTTACTGTTTCCTTAACCTTAACAATCGCTTTTCTTTATCATCTGTCTATTTGCCAATAGTTTCCTTAAATCTATTATATTATAAATATTATTTTTATTCAATATATTTTAAGAAATTTGTAATTACCTGCTTTTTAAATATCTTATTATCGAGATTATTATAATGAAAATAGATACTATTATATAGATATTATGAAATATAAATCCAATTAAAGTACTATTGTTTCCTGCAAGCGGTGATGGAAATATGATTGAGAAAAATAGAAATACCATGAATAAGAATATTCCT
>CAJUOR010000038.1 GCA_910588165.1 uncultured Thomasclavelia sp. | reverse complement strand
CTATGTTTACCGTTTTTATTTTACTTTGATTTTTTATTTACATTTTGTAATGCGCCTTTTTCATTTCTCTTTGTCACTTATCCTTTTACTTATCTATTTCTTTTTATTTTAGCTTCTTTTTAATTTTATGAAAAATTGACGTATGTGGATTGATTTATGTTATAATCTAGGTCGAATAATGAAAGGGGGCTATTCAAGTGGACAAAAAGATTTTATTTTTTGATATTGATGGGACATTGATTGGTCGTAGTACGGAATTGCGATCAAGTACACTTAGAGCATTACAATCTGCCAAGGAAAAAGGCTATATTCTTTTTATTTCAACGGGGCGTGCTTTGGCATCTATTTACCCGTCTATTAAGGAATTAGGGTTTGACGGCTATATTACATCAGCAGGATCGATTATTTATGTTAATAATCAGACAATTCATGAACATTATTTACCTAAGGATAAAGTCGCTCAAATTCTTGAACTTTTTCAAAAACATAATATATATTTTACCATTGAAACAAAACACGCATTATATCAGACAGATGGGATAAAAGATTTTTTTGATAAGCTTCATGAAATCGAAGCTCGAAGCAATCAAGAGCTTGAAAGAATGCGAGAAACAAGAAGAAATTTACCTACCAGTAGGAATATAAGCGAATTTAATTTAGATATTCCTGTTCCAAAAGTAACTTTCGTTTCACCACGTAAGGAGGATTTTTTAAATATTAAGCATCATTTTGAGGACTATTTTAATATTGTTTTATTCAGTGAGGACGATAAAGCTTATTGTAATGGTGAGTTAATTGATAAGACTTGTACAAAAGGTCATGCTTTGAAAAAAGTATGCGAATATTACCAAATTCCTGTAGAGGACAGTATTGCATTTGGCGATAGCATGAATGATTATGAGATGTTGAGTGTGGCTGGGACAAGTGTTGTTTTTGAAGGGGCAAGTGAATCGCTCAAAGCATTAGGTGATTACTTCTTTGAAAATCCTGATAGCGATGGTATTTTGAAAATCATGCAAGAGATGAATTTAATTTAAGGAGAAATAAGAGATGGAAAAACGTATTTTATTCTTTGATGTCGACGGGACACTTTTCGATTGTGCTAATGGTATGTCCTATATTTCGAACCACTTGAAGCAGGCGTTAAAGCAGCTGCAAGCCCAAGGACATCTTTGCTTTGTGGCTTCAGGACGATCCTATGCCTACTTGAATCAAGAAATTCGTGAAATCGGTTTTGATGGTTTTGTCTTATGTAACGGCGCTATTGCACTAAAAGATGGTAAGCCACTTATTTCGCACTATATCCCTAGAACAGAAGTGAAAAAGCTTGTAGGGGAATTTGAGAAAAAAGGCATTTCCTATTGCTTATTGGATACGAATACCAGTTATTGCCCAACTAAATTTAAAGCTATGTATGAAATGTTTAAACGCTTTGAAGTGCCATTGGAATATTTTGTTGATGATTTTGACTTAAATGAGGTTGATACAGCTAAGATTGAAGTTCTCTGCGAAAAAGACGAAGATAAAGATTATATTCGTGCTTTAAGACTAGAGGGATACGAGATCTTGGATTACGGCAATAGTGGGTCTTTTGAAATCAATCTTGGTGGCATATCTAAAGGCAAGTCTATTGTTGAACTTTTACACATATTAAATATCCCTATTGAAAACAGTATAGCCTTTGGTGATGGTGCTAATGATATGGAAATGATTGAGGTTGTAGGGTACGGTGTAGCGATGGGCAATGGCTATGAAGCACTAAAAAAGATTGCCAATCACGTGACAGAACCCTGTGTAGAGCATGGGATTGTTAAAGAGCTTCAGCGTTTAGGCCTAGTCAATACAATCATATCAATTTGACATTGCTTTTTTTAGGACATGGTGTTATAATAGCACTTGTCTAAATGGCCTGTTGGAGAAATGGTTAACTCATATGCCTCTCACGCATACATTCACGGGTTCGAACCCCGTACAGGTCACCATAAAAAATTAAGAACTTTCGGGTTCTTTTTTATTTTGATATAGAGATTGAAAAATAAATGTTTAATATAGAAAAATGTCACAATCCAAAAAAGATAACGCTTTCATTTTAGTTTTGTTATTGTAAAAGATGAAAGAGAGGAGTATAATTTTCCGTGTCTAAATAAGTCGTGAAAGGAGGCCTAAAGTGATGGGAACGATTATCAAAGAAATTATTGCTTGCGATAAAGAAGCACGTGAGGCTGTTGAGCAAGCCAAAGCCGAAAAACAACAAGCATTAGATATGATGAAAACTCACAAAGAGGACATCTATCAAGAATTTATCGCTCAGTCGCAAAAAGAGATTGAAGATAAAAAGGCAGAGTTAGCTTCTATTTTTCAAGTAGAAAAAAGCGCAAGCGAGAAGAAATTTGAAACATCATTCGCAAAAATTTCTCAATTATTTGAGGTTAAGAAAGATGAGTGGGTCAAAACGATTGTAGATAAATGTCTGGAAAGATAAAGCTAGTTGAAAAGAGGTGAAAAAAGTTGTCATTATCAACCAATGCCGTTGCATCTAAAGCAAAATCAATGTACGGCAAGCGTCTATTAGACGAGCATTATCAAGAGCTTTTAAGAAAACATAGCGTCCCTGAGATTGCTACTTTTCTTAAAACCGAAACAGTTTATCAAGAAGCCTTAGCCGATGTGCGTGAAAATGCTATTCATCGAGGTGATTTGGAACATCTGCTTCGTCAAGCCGGCTTTTTAAGAATGCAGAAGCTACTTCGCTATGTAGGTACAAAAAATCAGTCTTTTTATAACTTTGTTGTAAAAGAACAGGAAATCGATTTGATTTTAATGCGTTTACGTGCGATAAATTCTGATTTATACGAAGCGTTTAATACAGAGATACCGGTTTATCTAGAAAAGTATATCTCTTTTAATTTGCATGATTTATTGAATGCAGAAGATTTTGATGCGCTATTAAAAGTGTTAGAGCGTACCGGTTATGATGAAGTGCTTAAGTCATTAAAGCCTGAAAACAGAAATCAAAAAGTTAATTATGTTGCCTGCGAGTATGCACTCCATGCTTATTTTTACGACTGGATTTTTAAAACGATAGACAGTGAATTTAAAGGTAAAACTAAAAAAGAGCTTTTAACTATTTTTGAAAGTCAAGTTGAGCTATTAAATATTGCCAAGATTTATCGTTATAAAAGATTTTTTGATGTAGATAGTCAGACAATTTATAATTCATTGATTTTAACTCATCAGCGAATGTCAAATAAGTTTTTGAAGAAGCTGACAGAAGCGGAAGACGATGTGGCTATCTTAAATATTTTAGCTGCATCTAACTATCAGATTATGGCTGATGACAAAGACTATGTATTTATTGAGTATTACGCAGATAAAGTTAAGTACAACCTAAGTCGCAGATATATGAGATTTTCAACGAATGCGTCTATGGTGTTTACAACTTTCTATGTAATGCAAAAGCTTGAAATCGAAAACTTAATCAATATTATCGAAGGTGTGCGTTATGGTACGCCTAGTGAAAATATTGAAAAAATGTTGATTTATTAAGTTTTAGATTTCATCATTGATGATATTTTAAGAAAGGAGTCAAAAAAATGGCTATTGCGAAAATGAGATTAGTTAATATCATCTCATCTAAGCAACATCTTGAAGAAGTTTTGTTGCGTTTCTCAAAATTAGATAACTTTCACCCGGAAGTAGCTAGTAAGATTATTGAGAAAGTTCAAAGTTTAACTTCTATGAACGAGGACAGTCCTTATGAAGATGTGCTTCATGATTTAGAAGAAGCAGCTATACAATTGGGAATAACACTTTCCGTTGAAAAGAGCTGTGATGACATTGATATCAATCTCGAAGAAGTCAAAGAGTATGTGAAAAGTATTAACGAAAAGTCAGAACAATTCGCTAGTTTTATCAGTGAATTAAAAATTGTTCAGAAAGAGGACAAAGAGGCTTTAGAAACACTTGACCACATTGAATCTTCTGATTTTAACTTTGACGATTTATTCTCTTGCCGCTATATTAAAGTGCGTTTCGGTCGCTTGCCGATTGGCAGTAAGGGACTATTAGAGAAACATAACGATGAGGGCTTTGTGTTTATATCCTTTAAAGAGGATAAAGCATACAGCTGGTGTGCTTATCTGACAACCACAGAAAAAGAGGCATTAGTCGATAACATTTTCTCGGCATTGTATTTTGAACGTATCAAGATTCCGGAATTTATTCACGGAACACCTGATGATGCGAAAAAGATCATGCAAGAGGAATTGGTGAAAGATGCGGAGCATATCGCACATATTGAAAAACACCAACAAGAATTTGTGGCAGAAAATGCTAAACAAATCAATTACTACTACAACATTATTAAGCATTTGAATGAAACTTATGATGCCCGTAAATATGTTGTTGGTTTGGGTGATTCATTTGAAATCAGAGGTTTTGCTCAAGGGAAAGATATTCCTGAAATTAAAGCAACATTTGCCGATATTGAAGGTGTTCGCGTTGAGGATCATGATGCTTATGAGGACAAGCGTTTAAATCCACCAACTCAATTGAAAAATAACTGGTTTGTCCGTCCATTCGAAATGTTTGTGGAAATGTATGGACTACCGATGTATGGACAAGTTGATCCAACACCGTTTGTTGCAATAACATATACGCTATTATTCGGTATTATGTTCGGTGATTTGGGACAAGGTATTTTATTATCATTTGTCGGCTTGTTTGCAGCTAAAAAAATGGGAATGCGTTTAGGGGACATCGGTGTTCGTATCGGTCTATCTTCAGCTATCTTCGGTTTAATTTACGGTTCGTTCTTTGGTGATGAAGAAATCCTGACACCATTCTTTACAGAAGTATTAGGATTACATGAAAAACCAATTGAAACTTTAGATCCTAATTTCACGATGACTTTGTTAATATCAACCGTTGTTTTAGGCGCTGTATTGATTTTAATGTCTATTACAATCAACACGATTATCAATTTTAAAAATAAAAAAATCGGTGAGGCTTTATTCTCACAAAACGGTTTAGCCGGAATCGTCTTCTATGGCGGTGTTTTGGCTGGTATCGGTTTACAGATGGGTTTAGGTATTAGCGTATTTAATACAGCTTATATTCTAGGTTTAATTGTCTTACCATTAGTCTTGATTTTCTTAAAAGAGCCATTAAGCCACCGTTTAGAAGGGAAAGATATGTTCCCTAATGGTTTTGGCGGATTCTTTTTGGAAAGTATCTTTGAAACATTAGAAGTATGTTTAACATTTGTCGCTAATACAATGTCATTCTTGCGTATCGGCGGGTTTGTCTTAAGCCATGCGGGTATGATGCTTGTTGTTTATGTATTAGCCGGTATGGTAGGACCTGCTTTTGTACCGGTTGTGCTAATCTTCGGTAACTTATTTGTTATGTGTTTGGAAGGCATGATTGTCGGTATTCAGGTTTTACGTTTGGAATTCTATGAAATGTTCTCTCGTTACTATGAGGGTGGGGGTATTGAATTTAGACCCTTAAGTGCATTAAAAGATTAAAATTGGAGGAAAAAAAGATGAGTTTATTAGAAATTTTAGTTCCAGCTGTGATTGTTGTGTTAATCTCTTTACCTTTAGTTGCTGTATTTGAGGGAAAAGCGACAAAAAAAGCTGCAAAAATGCGTTTAGCTAGTCACGTAGCGTTATTCTTTGGTTTAGTAGGTGGGTGCTTCTTGTACACAATGGGTAGTGCAAGCGCTGCTGAAGGAACATCTGAAGTTGCTTCTATTGCAGGTACATTAGCTCAAGGTTTAGGTTTCTTAGCTGCTGCTCTTGCAACAGGTTGTTCTGCTTTAGGTGCCGGTATTGCCGTTGCGGCTGCTGCACCTGCTGCTATCGGAGCTTTCTCTGAAAATGAAAAGAACTTTGGTAAGGCATTAATCTTCGTAGCCTTAGGTGAAGGTGTTGCCATCTACGGATTATTGATTTCTATCTTAATTATCAATAAATTATAAGAGGTTAGTCCATGAAATTCTATTTAATCAGCGATAACATTGATACAAAGTTAGGTCTGAGATTAGCTGGAATTGAAGGTAAAGTCGTTCATGAACGTCAGGCATTATTGGAATTATTAGAGGAAAAAATGCATGATGAAAGTATTGCGATTATATTGCTGACAACTAAGCTAGTTGAGCTTGCGCCTGATGTTATTTCAGAACTTAAACTGCGTCAGAAAAAACCGCTGATCGTTGAAATACCTGATCGCCATGGCCAATCTAAAATCGGTGAAACTATTGACCGCTATGTCAGTGAAGCTGTCGGCGTGAAGTTATGAGGTGAATCAAATGCAAAGTGAGCAACAGTTATTAGATTATTTTAAACAATCCATTGCCAAAGAAGCAGATAAAGAAAGATTAACGATGATTACTGAAGCTAAAGAAATTCGTGAATCAGCTTTAGAAAAAATTCGTCGTGAAGCTTCTTTAGATGCCAAAAGACAAATGGAAAAAGAAATCAATGAGATTATTTTAGAAAATCAAAAAGAAATATCTGCAATGCAAAGAAAGACTAACTTAGAATTGATTGCGAAACGTCAAGAACTTCAAAATAAAGTTTTTGAAGAAGCTAAAGCACAATTAATGGCTTATACAAAACAAGATGACTATCAAATTTTCTTGAAATCTCAAATCAATCAATTGCCTTTAGAAATTTATGAAGGGCAAGTGCTTATTCATATTGCAAATGCCGATCATAGTTTGTTTGAAGGCTTAAAGGCAGAATTTAAAGGTGAAGTTGAGCTTGTTGAAGATGCTAGTATTGAAATTGGCGGATTTATTGCAATCAATGCTCAAAGAGGCTTAGTTATAGATAATTCTTTAGATAATCGTTTGGAAAGCTGTAAGGAATGGTTCTATAATCATTCTGGTTTAGTGATTCAATAATTCTGTGGAAAAACCACAAGAGAGGTGTACTATGAGCGAAAACGTTATTTATTCAATTAACGGACCGGTCATCACCGTCAAAGATACAACAGATTTCTCGATGTTGGAAATGGTTTATGTCGGTAAAGAAAGACTAATTGGTGAAGTTATCTCTATCACTAACCAGCAAACAACCATTCAGGTTTATGAAACAACAACAGGCTTAATGCCGGGAGATCCCGTTTATACGACAGGTCAACCTATCAGTGCAACTTTAGGTCCTGGTATTTTAACAAATATTTTTGATGGAATTGAACGTCCTTTAAAAGAAATTGCAAAAGGTGCAGGTGCTTTTATCCCGACAGGTAGCGATGTTTCAAGCTTAGATGAAACGAAGCTTTGGGATGTTACTTTAAAGGTAAAAGTTGGTGACCGCTTAGAAGGTGGCGCTATTTATGCAACTTGTCCTGAAACACCATTGATTGAGCATCGCTGTATGCTTTTACCAAGCTTAAGTGGTGTGGTATGTGAAGTCATGCCAGATGGACAATATACAATCAATGATACAGTATGTAAAATCAAAGATGATTTTGGAAATATTCATGAATTAACTTTAGTTCAAAAATGGCCAATTAAAGATCCTCGTCCGGTTAGAGAAAGAAAACCGATTTCTATTCCTTTAGTCACAGGACAACGTGTTATCGATACGTTATTCCCAATTGCTAAAGGCGGTACAGCGGCGATTCCGGGAGGGTTTGGTACCGGTAAAACGATGACACAGCACCAGTTAGCTAAATGGTGTGATGCCGATATTATCGTTTATGTCGGTTGTGGAGAACGTGGTAATGAAATGACACAGGTTCTTGAAGAGTTTAGTGAATTGATTGACCCTAAGTCTAATCGTCCATTAACAGACAGAACCGTCTTGATTGCCAATACTTCAAATATGCCGGTAGCAGCTCGTGAAGCTTCCATTTATACCGGTGTAACATTAGCGGAATATTATCGTGATATGGGTTACCATGTAGCTATCATGGCCGATTCTACTTCACGTTGGGCGGAAGCTTTACGTGAAATCTCAGGTCGTTTGGAAGAAATGCCTGCTGAAGAAGGTTTCCCTGCTTATTTGCCAAGCCGTTTATCTCAATTCTATGAACGTGCAGGTTATATGGAAACTTTAAATGGAGCCAGTGGTTCAGTATCTATTATCGGTGCCGTATCACCACAAGGTAGCGATTTCTCTGAACCTGTTACACAAAATACAAAACGATTTGTTCGTTGTTTCTGGGCTTTGGATAAAGCTTTGGCTTATGCAAGACACTATTTTGCGATTAACTGGAATCAAAGTTACAGCGAGTATGTCAATGATTTAGCTAAGTGGTATGATAGCAACGTCAGTCCAAGATTCTTAGCTTGTCGTCAACAAATTCAAGCTTTATTAGCCGAAGAAACAAAATTGATGGAAATCGTTAAGTTGATTGGTTCAGATGTTTTGCCAGATGATCAGAAATTGGTTATTGAAATCGCACGTGTTATTCGTGTTGGGTATTTGCAACAGAATGCCTTCCATAAAGATGATACTTATGTACCAATGGCTAAGCAAATGAAAATGATGGAAGTTATTTTGCATTTATATGAAAAAGCCAAAGAAGCAGTGGCTACAGGTAAAACTGTTTCAAGTGTTTTAGCTACAGGTTTATTTGATAAAGCTGTTAAAATGAAATACGATGTCCCTAATGACCACATTGAAATGTTAGATGATTATATCATTGAAATCGATAGGGAAATCAATCGTGTGAGATAGAAGGGGGAAAGAACAATGAGTCTTCAATATATTGGATTATCTGAGATCAATGGTTCTTTAATTGCCCTTGATCATGTAAAAAACGCGAGCTATGATGAAATGGTTGAAATTCGTTTAGATAACGGTTCTAAGCGTTTAGGACGTATTGTTCAGCTTGAAGGTGAACGTGCGGTTATTCAGGTATTTGAAGGTACAAATAAATTATCTTTAAATAATACGCGTACACGTTTAACCGGGCGCCCAATGGAAATGCCTTTATCAGCTGAAATTTTAGGAAGAACTTTCAATGGAGCAGGTGTGCCGATTGATGGTTTAGGTGAAATTTACGCTGAAAAGAGAATGGATATCAATGGGCAACCATTAAATCCGGTTTCACGTGTTTATCCACGTAACTATATCAATACAGGTATCTCATCTATTGATGCCTTAACTACTCTAATTCGTGGGCAGAAATTACCTATCTTCTCAGGTTCAGGTATGCCTCACAATGAATTAGCTGTTCAAATCGTTCAACAAGCTAAAATCACAGGCGAAAAAGATGCGAAATTCGTTATTGTGTTTGCGGCGATGGGTGTTAAAAACGATATTGCCGATTATTTCAAACGCTCTTTTGAAGAAGCGGGTGTAATGGAAAAGGTTGTTATGTTTGTTAACTTGAGTAATGACCCTATCATTGAACGTACATTAACACCTAGATGTGCTTTAACTTGTGCAGAATATTTAGCTTACGAACATGATATGCACGTTTTAGTCATTATGACTGACATCACATCTTATTGTGAAGCTTTACGTGAGTTCTCATCTAGTAAGGGTGAAATTCCGGGACGTAAAGGCTATCCGGGTTATTTATATTCGGATTTAGCTAGCTTATATGAACGTGCCGGCATTATTCAAGGTGCTAATGGTTCAGTAACACAAATTCCTATTTTGACAATGCCTAATGATGATATTACGCATCCGGTTCCGGATTTGACCGGTTATATTACTGAGGGGCAGATTGTTTTAGATAGAGATTTAAACAGCAAGGGTTATTTCCCACCGGTCGGTGTATTGCCATCACTTTCACGTTTGATGAAAGACGGTATCGGGGAAGGATATACAAGAGCTGACCATTCAGCTGTTTCAAATCAGCTGTTTGCAGCTTATGCCAAAGTGCAAGATGCAAGAAGTTTGGCATCTGTTATCGGTGAAGATGAATTATCACCAATTGATAAACAGTATATGGCTTTTGGTGATTTATTTGAAAAGCAATTTATTGCTCAAGGTGCTAAAGCGAATCGTTCAATTGAAGAAACATTAGATCTTGGTTGGGATTTATTGTCGGTTTTACCAATTGAAGAATTGGACCGTGTTGATGATGATGTTCTTAAAGAACACTACGACCATCAACGTGCGGTTGAACGCTTTGACATTAAACAGGAAAAACTGATTAAAGAGTTGAACTAATATGGCAAACAAACAGGTTTTCCCAACCAAAGGTAATTTGATTGCGACCAAAAAATCATTAGAACTCGCAACCCTGGGTTATGATTTAATGGACAAAAAAAGAAATATCTTAATTCGTGAAATGATGCAACAAGTTGAAAGTGTTAAAATGTTGCGTGATAAAATCACCGATACTTATGCGGAAGCTTATTTAGCTTTGCAAGAAGCGAATATGAGTTTAGGTTTGATTGACGATATTGTTGAGGAAATCCCGATTGATACAGGTATTGATGTCACTTATCGCAGTGTCATGGGAGTTGAGATTCCGACAATTTCTTATGAGAAACCATCTGAAAAGCTTGTTTACGGATTGGATAGAGCGAATTCTAAACTAGACTACGCTTATCGTTGCTTTGCAAAGGTAAAAGAGATTACGGTTGTCTTAGCGGAAGTTGAAAACAGTGTTTATCGCTTAGCTAATGCCATCAGAAAATCTCAAAAAAGAGCGAATGCCCTGAAAAACATCGTTATTCCGGATTTTATTGAAACAGTTAAGTTTATTAGTGATTCTTTAGAAGAAAAGGAAAGAGAAGAATTTTCAAGACAGAAAGTTATTAAAGCGAATAAAGAAAAACAAAGATTATTGAAAGAGAAGGCAGCTAGATTATAGCTGTCTTTTAATGTACATTATATTAAAAATCCATTATAATGAGTTTAAGGGAGTGTGAGGATAATGGTTAAACGCTGTTTTTGGGTGGAAAATCAAGAGGAAATTTACTTAAAGTATCATGATGAGGAATGGGGTCTGCCTGTCTATGATGATCATTTACTTTATGAACAATTGATTTTGGAGAGTTTTTCAGCCGGACTTTCATGGCTGATTATTTTAAAGAAAAGAGAAAATTTCCGGAAAGCTTTTGATAATTTTGATATAGATAAGGTGATTGCATATGATGAAGCTAAAGTAGAGGCTCTTATGCAAGATAAGGGGATTGTGAGAAGCAGAGCTAAAATACTTGCGACAATTTCTAATTCCAAAATCATTAAGGATATTCAAAAAGAATATGGCTCTTTTTCTAATTATTTGTGGGGTTATACGAATCATGACATCATCTATCCAGATGATGTCACTCTTACGAAATCAGAATTGTCTGATTGCATTGCGAAGGATTTAAAGAAGCGAGGTATGAAGTTTTGTGGAAGTGTAACGATTTTTGCTTATCTTCAGGCAGTAGGAATCGTGAACTCGCATGAGCCAAGTTGTTTTAGATACAGGAAATAAATGTAAGCGATTAACAAATTGCTTGACATTTGTTAAGAACCTTGTATAATAGAATGATTGGGGAGTGAAGTTAAAATGAAACAATATGATGTTATTGTAGTAGGTGCAGGGCCGGCGGGAATTATGGCCTGCTATGAATTTTATTTAAAGGCACCGCATTTGAAAGTGCTATTAATTGATAAGGGACACGATGTTATGCATCGCCATTGTCCGATTAAAGATAAAAAAATCAAACGTTGTCCGGTTGTTAAAGATGATTTACCGGGTTGCTTGCCTGCTTGTTCGATTACTTGTGGCTTTGGTGGTGCAGGGGCTTTTTCTGATGGAAAATTCAATATTACCAGTGAATTCGGAGGCTGGTTAACGGATTATTTAGATGAAAAAGAAGTGATGGACCTCATTCATTATGTTGATGATTTGTATTTAAAACATGGGGCTACTTTGGAAATTACCGATCCGATGACACCGGCAGTTAAGGAAATCGAGCGTCGTGGTTATGCTCATGGCTTAAAATTATTACGTTCACAAGTGCGTCATTTAGGGACAGAGGAGAATTTGCGAATCATGGAAAGTATGTATCTTCTTCTCAAAGACCACATTGAGATGCGTTTTAAGACGGTAGTTGAGGAAGTGATGGTACAAGACAACAAAGCTTGTGGTGTTATTTTAGAAGATGGCGAAAAGATTTATGCGGATTACGTTTTATTAGCGCCGGGGCGTGATGGTTCAGCATGGTTGACAAAGTGTATGAAAAAACATGGTGTTCAATTCACCAATCATCAGGTTGACATCGGGGTACGTATAGAGTGTAATAATATTGTTATGGACGAAATCAATCGTAACTTATATGAAGGTAAATTTGTTTATAATACTTCTGTTGGGACGAAGGTACGTACTTTCTGTTCAAACCCGAGTGGGCACGTCGTTATTGAAAATCATTCGGGAACCATGTTGGCTAACGGTCATGCCTACCATGATCCAAAGCTAGGCAGTGAAAATACGAATTTTGCGTTGTTAGTTTCACATATTTTCAGTGAACCATTTAATGAACCTAATGAATACGGGCATTCTGTCGCTTCTTTAGCTAATCGCCTATCTAATGGCAGTATTATTGTGCAACGTTACGGTGATTTGAAAAAAGGACGTCGGTCAACTGAAAAACGTATGAAGGAAGGCTATACTCGTCCGACTTTACCGGAAGCTGTACCGGGTGATTTGGGCTTGGTTCTGCCTTACAATACTCTAAAATCCATTATTGAAATGATAGAAGCATTAGACCATGTAACTCCGGGAATTGCGAATGAACATACATTGCTTTATGGTTTGGAGGCAAAATTTTATTCAGCTCGTCCTGTCGTTAAAGAAGGGTTTGAAAGCGAAATTCAAGGGTTGTATTTTGCCGGTGATGGTGCAGGATTGACCCGTGGTTTAGCTCAAGCAGGGGCAAATGGTGTTCATGTTGCTAGGTGTGTGATTGAAAACTATGACTTGGAAAAATAAAATTATTTGTTATTTGAGCGCTCAAACTATTTCGCAATTTGGTTCTAGTTTAGTTCAATATGCTTTAATTTGGAAGATTACATTAGATACATCTTCCGGATTGGCATTAGCTATTTCGACGCTTTGTGGCTTTTTACCGCAATTTCTGATCTCACCATTTGCCGGTGTTTTGGCAGATCGTAAAAATAGGAAAATGCTTTTAATTGCCAGTGATGCCCTGATTGCCTTGGCAACACTTTGGCTTTTAGTGATGGCGCTATGGCAAGGAGCAAATATAGGCATGTTTTATGTTGTTTTGGCTATCCGTTCCTTAGGTTCGGGGATTCAAGGACCGGCTAGTCAGACAGCGATTGTCGATATTGTACCGGATAATGCTTTACAGAAAGTTCATGGCTTTAACGCAAGTTTAAATTCTGTTTCTATGTTATTAGCACCGGCGTTAAGTGCTTGGCTTTTAGCTTTCTTTTCATTTCAGTTTGTGCTTTCCATTGATTTAGTGACAGCTTTGATTGGTATAAGTATGATGTTTGCAATAGCTTTACCGCAAAACAATACAGGACAAACAGTAACATATTTTAAAGATATTCAAGAAGGTTTGCAATATTTGAAAACACAGCCTTGGTTAGCTAAGTTATTGCTTTATCAAGCTATGCTCATGTTATCGATTAGTCCGACTGCTTTTATGACACCCTTATGTGTCAGTCGAGTTTTCGGTAATGAATTATGGTATTTGAGTGTTGCGGAAATTACTTATAGTTTAGGCATGGTTATCGGTGGTATTGTGATTGCTTATCTATCCGGTTTTCAAGATAAATTTAAAACAACTTTTTTGGCAGGGGCTTTTTATGGCTTTTGTATGGTTGGACTTGGTAGTTTTAAAACGTTATCATTGTTTTATTTAGCGAATACTTTGATTGGTATTTCTTCGCCTTGCTATAATGCACCGTTATATACCGGATTACAAGAAAGAGTAGACAAGGTATTGTTAGGGCGTATTTTCAGTGTTTTAGGAATGGTTAATAGTTTGGCAATGCCTTTAGGTATGCAGATGTTCGGACCACTTGCTGATTTAATTCCGGTGGGTTATGTCTTTGTAGGGTGTGGCATAGTTGTTTTACTGCTTAGCAGTTATATGTTTTTTGTTAATCCATGTACGACTAAGCAATTACAAGTTATTTCCTAGGAAATATTGACAAATCATAGCGAAAGAAGGTGACTGATATGAAAACTAAAGGTGTTATATTTGATTTTAATGGCACTTTGTTTTTTGATAATGATAAGCATATTAAGGCATGGGGAAAGATTTCTAAGCTTATTCGTGGCATTGATATTAGTGAAGAAGAATTAACACAACGTTTAAACGGTGTACCTAATAAGGAAATTATTCAATATTTTATGAATGGTAAGGCTACACCAATGGATATTGAAAAATATTCATTATTAAAAGAAGAATATTATCGTGAGTTTTGTCGAAAAGACAAACAGAATTTTCATTTAGTCGAAGGTGCGGAAGATTTCTTTAGCTACCTTCAAAAACAACAAATTCCCTTTACGATTGCGAGCGCTTCAATTAAAGAGAACATTGAATTCTTTGTGGAAAGCTTTAAGCTAAACCAATGGTTTGAAATAAATCAGATAGTTTATGATGATGGTACTTATCAAAATAAGATTGCCATGTTTGAAAAGGCAGCTGATTATTTAGGTGTTAAAATGACAGATATACTTGTTTTTGAGGATTCGTTTTCAGGTATAGCGAATGCTTATGCTGTCGGATGTCGTCAAATCATTGTCATTTGTCCAAATAATCAAAGAGTATTATATGAGAACTTACCCGGGGTTTTAAAAACGATTGAAACATTTGAGGATAGCGAAATTAAACGCTTGACCTTGAGTTGACTCTAAGTGATATAATATGAGTAAAGGAGTGATAAAACATGACAAAAGCAAAAGTATATTTTACAAAAGAGATTACACCACAAGCAATGATTAAAATGTATGAGGCATTAAATCGTCAATTACCGGGAAAAGTAGCTGTTAAACTTCATTCGGGAGAAGTTGGTAATCAGAATTTTTTAAGACCTGATTTTATGAAGCCTGTGATTGATTATGTCAATGGTACAATTGTTGAATGCAATACAGCCTACGAAGGTAAACGTTATGAAACTAAGGACCATTGGGAAATAATGAAACTTCATGGTTGGAGTAATATTGCCCCTGTTGATATTATGGATGAAGAGGGCGAAGTTGCTTTAAAAGTTGAAAATGGCTTCCATTTGAAAGAAAACTATGTAGGCAAAAATATGTGTAATTATGATTCCATGTTAGTATTGTCCCATTTTAAAGGGCATCCAATGGGAGGCTTTGGTGGCGCTTTGAAGAATATCTCTATTGGAATTGCATCTAAATATGGTAAAGCTCATATCCATGGTGCGGGTGTAGCTGAAAATATTTGGACAGCTGACCACGATGAATTCTTAGAATCTATGGCAGATGCTGCGCAAACTATTCAAAATTATTTTAAAGAGAATATCGTTTATATCAATGTTATGTGCAATATGTCAGTCGACTGTGATTGCTGTGCTGAAGCAGAAGACCCTAAGATTGCAGATATTGGTATTCTTTGTTCAGCTGATCCGGTTGCATTAGACCAAGCTTGTGTGGATTTAGTTTATGCAAGTGAGGATCCGGGAAAAGTTCATTTGATTGAAAGAATGGAATCTCGACATGGTATTCTGACAGTAGAAGCGGCAGAAAAATTGAATATCGGAAGTCGTGAATACGAATTAGTAAATCTTGACTAAAAAATAAGGATCGAAACTTAGATGATAAGTTTCGATCTTTTTAAATGGTTTGACCCTTTTGTTGACATAGTTTGATAAAAGCCTGCATAGGTTTTGTTAGATATTTATTTTTATAAAATACAATGTTGTAGTCACGTGTAATATTCAGTAATGGGACATCTAAGCGTACGAGTTTACTTTCATCATAACGATATTTCATCATGTGATAGGGTAAAGTCGTAATTCCCAAGTTTGATTCAACAGCTCCTATTAGGGCATATGTACTGGCACTTTCCCATAGTGGCGAAACGTGCAAATCGTGAGTTAAGAAAATTCCCTCAACAATTTCACGCACAGAACTTCCTTTCTCACGCATTAAAAAATCTTCTTTGGCAATGGTTTCTAAGGAAATAGCGGTTTGTTTGGCTAAAGGGTGGTCAGGGTGGGCAATAGTACACAAATGGTCTTGCATAAATGGAATTTCCGTTAAATCAAGGGAGTTTGGATTGCTTTCCATCAAGGCAAAATCAATTTGGTTATGTAATAAATAATCTTCGAGAATCGCACTATTGATAATGATAACTTTGATTTGTGTTAAAGGATAAAGCTGTTTAAACTCGGAAATCAAAGTGGGTAAAATATAGTTGCTGACAGTAATACTACTGCCAATACGAATTGTACTTTTCTCATCAAGATTTCTCATAACGTCATTCATTTCGTCATACATGGCAAGTAGCGTAGTAGCATATTGATAAAGCATTTTACCTTGCTCAGTCGGATAGATATTGCGTCTGATTCTCTCAAATAGACGCACACCGTAATTGTCTTCCAATTCTTTAATAGCTAAGCTGATGGCGGGTTGAGCCATCAATAGTTTTTCTCCGGCTTTGGTAAAGTTTGAGGTTTCAAATACAGTCATAAATATTTTCAAATGGCGTAATGTCATCGACTCATCCTTTCTATAATGATTTTATTATGATAACTATATTATAATATTATTTTACATATGTTTCAATTCATATTATGATACTTTCGAGGTGGAAGAAATGAAAAATACGGAAAAATTATGGAAGATATTTATATCAACTTTTTATTTGAGTGCTTTTACTTTTGGTGGAGGCTATGTCATTATTACGTTAATGAAAAGAAATGAACCGTTTAATCATATATAGGTATTGGATGGCGGGGCATA
>CAJUOR010000037.1 GCA_910588165.1 uncultured Thomasclavelia sp. | reverse complement strand
ATCCTCCGACACAAACTCCCACAGAGCAGAATTTTCCGTCATCGGGTTGCTTAAGATATAGCGTCACATTGTAGTTTGTAGCTTCCGGAAATTTGATTTTAGCCATCTCACATATTCTTTGTGGTCCCATCGTATGACTTGAGGACGGACCTACACCTATTTTAAATAATTCTCTGATTGATTCCATTTTTAAGCTCCTTTATTTTTTGACAAGATCTAGGAAAAACAATTCCAACCCTTGATATTTATCAACTTTTCCTTGTTTAATCGCCACATCTAAATGGGATAGTTTCGCAATCATCTCTAAAATGTTGTCTAACTCAAAGTGCAAGGTATCTTTTCTTATATAATATAGACGTCTGGGATTCATATCCAAGTAGCGGCTGATTTCCTGATCATTATATCCTTTACGATCCAATAATTTAACTTGATATAAAACCCGTAAACTACTTGCCATGAGTGCAATTAAACGAACAGGTTCTTCTTTTTTTTGTCTTAAATCATGATAGATTGCCATTATTTTGGCAAAATCATTTTGAAGTAAAGCACTTGTTAATTCAAAGGCATTTTCTTCAAGCGGTTTGCTGACAAGTTGTGACGCATCTTCTAAAGTGACATGATGAGTATATAAACAAAGTTTATTCACTTCATTTTGCACTGACATTAGACTATCGCCCACTCGTTCCAGAAGTAAATCCAAAGCCTTTTCTTCAATGGTTGCCTCACGCTTCTTAAAGGCTTGACGAGTGCTTGTGCGCAAACGATTGGCATCAAGCTTGCCAAAATCAAAGCTATCTGCTACTTTACGTAAATTCTTAACGATTTTCTTACGTTCATCTAACTTGCCCTCGGCAAAAATAACCACAATCATACTCTTATCAGTTTGCGACAAAGCTTCGATGAAAGCTTCAATATCTTCGTCTTTTTCGCTCTTACCTTTTTCAGTCGTTAAAAAATATGGGTGTTTTAAAACGACCATACGATAATCTGAGAAAAAAGGCACACCGGTTACTTCTTGAATTAAATCTCGACAAGATACCTCCCGACAATCAATTTGAATATAATTCAAATCCTCTACTTCCAGTGGGTATTCTTTTTTTAAAGCCTCGAGTTTTTGGTCCATCAACAGTCTTTCTGTTCCCGTTATAATCACTAACATATCTCATCACCTTTATTCATTATACTTGATTTCGGCTGTTTTTTCATCAACTTTCTTGTCCACAAGCCACACTTTTTCTGAATTAAAATACAGTATCTGATACCCCATCGTATCTGTCCGTAACACTTGACAACCATAAGCGTTCAAACGCTCTAAGACCTCTTGATGTGGGTGCTTGTAGAAGTTATTTTTACCCACACTAACTAAAGCTACCTTAGGTTCTATATGACTCATAAACAAACTACTTGTACTACTTGAACTGCCGTGATGAGCGACCTTTAAAACATCAGCTTTAAGCATCGGATATTTTGTCATCAAATAATTTTCTGTTTCGATTGAAATATCCCCACAGAAAAGAAAACGCATATCACCTAGCTCTGTATAAATCACCTGACTTGAGTCATTCGGATTATCACTTTTATAGTCATTCAACTGATACAAAGCAAAATCGCCATACCTTTCCACTTCAAAATCCGTTATAACTCTATCCACATTAAAATTAGATTGTAAACTTTCTAAAGCCCCGCTATGATCATAATCTTGATGACTGATATAAACAGCATCTAAAGAAGATACCCCTTGAGATTTCAAAAATGGAATAATGGTGGATGTGGCAATATCCATATACTTTAGTCCACCTGTATCAATCAAAATATTTGCCTTTTGAAAGGGAAACTGGATAAAAAAGCAATCACCTTGCCCTACATCTAACATCACTACTTTGCCATAGCTATTCAATTTAGGATACAGCCATAGACTTAAACACAATAAAGGAAGATAGCCTAAAACAATTTTGCGATGATAAAACTGATAATGATAAAGCATATAAACTAAGCCGATATAATAAATAACGATGACTAGAAGCGAAGTTTGTCCGACAATTATTGTCCAAGAATATTCACTTACAGCATCTAATAATGTCTTTAAGCCTTGATACAATAAAAGATTAAATCCCGATAAATAACCGCCCAAAAACACATCTATTAAAAACAAAGGAAACAAATAGGTCATCATTAAACCAAACAACAAGCCCATGACTAGACCTAAAGGATAAACTTCAAATTGAAAATAACAAGATATAAGCATACTCGCTAAAAAGATATAGACATTTTTAAATCTTAAGGCGTTTGTCAAAATCACAATGAAGTAAATACTCATCGAATAAATAAACGATATATTAAAAATAATCTGGGGATTGAGCCATAAAAAGAAACAACCTATAAGTCCGAAGCACTGCATTGAATTGAGTGGTGTCAACTGTTTTAAAAGCATCATCAAATAAGCTCGCCAAGCAGCCACATTTCCTTTCAAAATCAAAGCATATCCGCCCATCAAAACCAAACAGAGAAGATTAGCTTTCTTTTCGTCCACTAGATAACTCAACCCATATAACAAAATGTTATGTAAAATGCCAAAGTGCATACCGCTAATCGCAAAGATATGTAATATCGCTAACGACTTAGCTTTATCTTGAAAACTAGCGACTTCTTCTGATTTCATGCCTAATAAAATATACTGATATATCGGTGCTAAAGTTGAATTTATCCGTTTCTTGATTTGTTGATTTGCCCATTCATTAAGGTGCGTATGATGTCCGATTACCTCGACTTCTTTAGCTTTGGCATAATACTTAGCACCTTTACCTTTCAAGAAATGCCAATAATCAAAACTGCCGGGATTTCTTTGAATAGGTGATGCCTTTAATTCTGCCGATACGCTAAGCACATCACCTGATTTCAGTTGACTTGTATCAGCTTCATAAAAAACGTTCCCGATAAGAAAACCCGACGTCGATAAATAGGAGATTTCGCCCTCTTGGTAATTCAAAAAAGAGGACTGACTAGCTTGTAATGATAAGATGAAAAGCAATTGCAAGATGACAAGCATAAGTATTTCTTGCCACGTATAAAGATACAACCACCATGTGATAACAACGATATACAAAAGATAATAAGCACAATCCAAGTGAAAGCCCCAAGAAGCAATCAACCACCCTACAAATAACGCTAGTGCATATTTAGCTATAAACGGAAATAGGTGCGTAATTTTAGATATGACTTCTCACCGATTCCTTTCACCTTTATTAAATCTTCCAAACACAAAAACGGTCTTGCCTTTTCGATCGCCTTAGCTTTGGCAGGACCAATTCCCGGAACTTCTTGAAGTTCTTGAACACTAGCTTCATTAAGAGAGATAAGATTTTCATCGTCATAGGGGACATAGATTCTTAAGCCATGGGTGATAATCATCTCTAAATTAACCGAATCAAGATCAGCTTCTGTCAACACCTCTACTTGCCCTAATGCTTTTTTAACAGTGCAAATATTTTCAAATACATAATCACCGGGCTTGGCTACTGCGCCCTCAATCGTTACTGTTATTTTTCTATCGGGTAAAATATCTTTAAGACTTGTACACTCCTTCTTTTGCGTTAAATAGCCACAACACAACAAAGCACATAAGCTCAATCCTAACATGATCTTACGCATCGTTTCACCTCCACAAAAAAAGAACCCTTAGGTTCTTAAAGTAATTGATTCATATAAGGAATATGGAAATGTTCATACGCCAACTCTGTGACAATACGTCCGCGATGAGTTCGCTTAATTAAACCAATCTGTAATAAATAAGGCTCATAAACATCCTCTAATGTCTGTGGTTCTTCTCCAATCGAAGCCGCTAAAGCCTCTAAGCCAACCGGTCCGCCTTTAAAGCGTTCAATAATGCCCATCAAATATTTTTGGTCGACATCATCTAAGCCTAACTCATCGACTTTTAAGCGTTCCAAAGCTTCACTTGTTCGAGCCTTGGTAATAACTTCATCGCCACTGAATTGAGCAAAATCACGTACACGTCTAAATAAACGATTGGCAATACGAGGCGTTCCTCTAGAACGCTTCGCCAATTCGACTTTAGCATCTTCGTCCATTTCAAAGCCGTAAACCTTTGAGGTACGTGAAATAATAGCGGTTAGCTCTTCAATCGAATAGTATTCAAGTTTATTGATAATCCCAAAGCGATCGCGTAAAGGGGCTGATAAATCACCGGCACGAGTGGTTGCGCCAATCAAAGTAAAAGGCGGTAAATCAATACGAATCGAACGAGTCGAGGCATCTTTACCGATAACCACATCGACACAAAAATCCTCCATTGCCGGATACAAAACTTCCTCCACCACTTTAGGCAAGCGATGAATTTCATCAATAAACAAGACATCTCCCGGTTCTAGTCCTGAAAGCAACGCCACTAAATCCCCCGTCCTTTCAATACTAGGACCTGTTGTCACACGAATATTAGAATGCATTTCATTAGCGATAATCATTGACATCGTCGTTTTACCTAAGCCGGGTGGTCCATATAATAAGACATGGTCTAATGCCTCATCACGCATCTTAGCCGCACCCACAAAGACTTTTAAGTTTTGTTTTAAATCCTTTTGTCCGACATATTCATCAAAGGATAAAGGACGCAAAGAGCTATCTTCGTCTTCGGTTTGATTGACATCTAAAATATCATTTCTTTCCATTGTCTACCTCCTTATTTCACCAGTAAACTTAACGCTTTCTTGACATAGCCATTCGTATCTAGCTTGTCAGTAATCTTCTTCATGGCTGCATTGATTTCACTCGCCTTATATCCTAAAGCCTTTAAAACTTCTTCCGCCTCTTGTCTAGTCGTATCAATCATGTCCCCTTCTTTTTGCTCAAAGACTAATTTACCTTGTAAATCTAAAACGATTTGAGAAGCCGCTTTAGGTCCGATTCCCGGAATTTTCTTCAAATAGTTGATATTACCCTCTTCAATAGCACCAACCACTTTATTATAATCACCGCAAGCTAAAATTCCGACAGCCGTTTTAGGACCTATCCCTTTAACTAAAATCAGCTTCAAAAATAAGTTTTTTTCCTCTTCATTCTTAAAGCCAAAAAGCAACATAGCATCTTCTCGCACTTGTTGATGGACATAAACGGTTACTTCCTGTCCCACTTTGTAATCATAAGGATTAGCGACATAAATAATATAACCCATGCCATGATGGTCTAAAATAATATGATCTCTTTCTAAACTTATAATCACACCTTTAATATAATGATACATTTTACCCGCCTATCCTTTCCACAAACTTTTTAAATACCATTAAAGCTTTTTCATCATTTTCTACCATCACTTCGGGGTGAAATTGAACGGCGTAAATATCTTGTTCGATATGTTCAAAAGCTTCAATCACACCATCTTGGCTAAGTGCCGAAATCTTAAAACAAGTAGCTAAATCCTTAACAGCTTGATGATGATAGCTATTGATTAAATCACCATTCTGATAAATCTCACTTAGAAAACTCTGCGTTTTCACTTCAATTGCATGACAACCATAGCCTCGACTTCCTACTTGTTGATGCATTACAGTACATGATTTTTCTTGATTCAAATCTTGATACAAAGAACCGCCATAGTAAACATTAAGCATTTGTAAACCACGACAAATACCTAAAACCGGCATTTTTTTAGCCTCCAACACTTCTAACAGCATCATCTCATAGCGATCTCTTTCAACATCAAAAGCACCGCAATAACGTGAAATCTTTTCATGATAATAAGACGGATGAATATCAACGCCACCTGTCAAAATAACAGCCTCACAGCACTCTAGCATTTGTTTAATAGCCTCTTGATCTTGACAAATGGGTAAAATCATAGGTACAGCACCTGCTTTCAGCACTGCCTTAACATAGCTTTCATTAACACCGCTTTTCGCAATACCTTCTTTATCTATATAAGTTGCACTTAGGCCGATAACTTTCATTTAGATCCCCCACTCCTTTATCCTCTAGTATAACACAAACAAAGGCATTTGAGTATGAAAAAAGGATGCGAAACATCCTTTTTCTTAGTCATTAAATTCAAATTCAAAATCAAGAATACGAACGGTATCGCCATTTTTGGCACCGGCTTTACGCAGGGCATCGTCAATCCCCATATTTCTTAATTTCAAAGCGAAACGTTTTAAAGCATCATCACTTGAGAAGCTTGTCATCTGAACTAAACGTTCAATCTTCTTACCGGTTAAAACATATAAGCCATTACCCTCATTGTGAACTTCATAGCCACGTTCTTCTTTACCGTCATAACGATACAATACTTGTTGATCTTGCACATCTTCAAATACGACCGTTTCAGTGTATCTGTCTAATAAATCCGCAACTTTATATAAAGGTTCTTTTAATCCTTCTGCCATATAAGCACTGATTGGATATACCGGTGCATCAACTAATGATTTGAAACGCGCTAAGTTTTCTTCAGCTCCCGGCAAATCCATTTTATTTGCTAAAATGATTTGCGGTCTATCCATTAAATGATATTCATAAGCTGCTAATTCTTTATTGATAATACAGTAATCCTCATAAGGATCTCTGCCTTCACTTGCCCCCATATCCACAATATGTACAATAACACGACAACGCTCAATATGGCGTAAAAACTGATGACCTAATCCTTTACCTTGACTAGCTCCTTCAATTAAGCCGGGCAAATCTGCCATAACAAACGAACGTCCATCAGGAGCTTGAACAACACCTAAATTAGGTACAATGGTTGTGAAATGGTAATCGGCAATCTCGGGCTTAGCTCTTGAAACAACGGATAGTAAAGTTGATTTACCGACTGACGGAAAACCGACTAATCCGACATCTGCCAATAATTTCAACTCACAAATAACTTCAAAATCCTCACCGGGTTCACCGCGCTCACAAATTTGCGGAGCCGGATTGCGACTAGTCGCAAAACGACAGTTGCCACGTCCCCCCCGTCCGCCTTTGGCAATCACAGCACGCTGTTTATCACTCACAAGATCCGCCATTACACGCCCGGTCTTAACATCATAAATTACCGTACCGATTGGCACACGAACAATTAAATCCTTCGCATCTGCCCCGTGCATACGCTTAGGCATACCGTTTTCGCCACTCTTAGCTTTATATAAACGATTGTAACGTAAATCTAGCAATGTTGATAAATGCGTTGTCGCTTCAAAAATAACGCTACCGCCTTTACCGCCATCACCACCGGCAGGACCGCCTTTAGGGACATAAGCTTCTTTTCTGAAAGAAACAATCCCATCGCCGCCTTTACCGGCCTTAACACTTATTTTTGCTTTATCTATAAACTGCATATTCTCACCCGCCTTATTTCTATTTTACACAAGAAAAAAGGTGCTATGCAAGCACCTTATATAGCTTTTTAAGCTTCCTTAGGATAAACAGATACTTTTTTCTTGTTCTTTCCTAATCTTTCGTATTTTACAATACCGTTAACCATTGCAAATAAAGTATCGTCGCCGCCTTTACCTACATTTGTGCCTGGATGAATTTTAGTTCCTCTCTGTCTATAAATGATAGAACCAGCATGGCAATATTGACCGTCTGCTAATTTTGATCCTAATCTTTTCGCATGAGAATCACGACCGTTCTTAGTAGAACCTACACCTTTTTTTGATGCAAAAAATTGTAAATTTAAAGAAAACATCATTGTCCTTGCACCTCCTAGTCGTTGACATGAATGTATTTTGAATATGTTTCTTCAATAGTTTTAAACTGAATGACAAGCGTCTCTAGTACCGTTTGCACTCTGTCCTCATCAAGATTACTGATTTTCAGAAGTGTTCTGCCCTCTTCAATCTTCACTTCAAATTGAGATAAATCATTTTGAAAGAAATGAGCAACGGCATTTAATCCACCGAAATTGATGGCACTCACACCGGCGCATACGATATCCTTCCCAAGATCATCATAATAGGCATGTCCATTTACTTCTATTTCTGTAATCTTCGTTTCTTTTCGTTTAACACGAATTTTAATCATAATTAAGCGTTAATAGCTTCGATTGTTAATTTTGTATAAGGTTGACGATGACCTTGTTTCTTGTGATAATGTTTCTTTGCTTCATATTTGAAAACAATAATCTTTTTAGCTTTACCTTGTTTTTCAACTTTAGCTGTAACAGTAGCACCTTCAACATAAGGAGCACCGATTTTAGTAGCTTCTCCACCTACAAATAAAACTTTGTCAAATGTGTAGCTATCTCCTTCGTTAACGTCTAACTTTTCAACAAAAATAGTATCACCGGCAGCAACTTTAATTTGTTTTCCGCCTGTTTCAATAACTGCGTACATCTTCGCACCTCCTATAATTTTTATTCTCAGACTCGCCAATAGAGGTAGGCTTGACCTTTCTAACCTGTTATGTGCGGTTGTAGCTAGAGGTCTACAACGCTAGTATTTTACCATTACACCTATTCATTGTCAATAAATATCTTTGAATTTATGAACTCTTTTTCATCAATAATCCGTTCATTATGAAGATAAAAGTTTTGATAAGGTTTATAGAAGCTGTAATCATTATGAAATTTCACCAATTTATGACTTTCGCTTTTTTCTCTGAAAAAAAGCAAGCGCATATAATAAAAATAAAACTCTTTACCAAAGATAATCATTTGGCTTAATAGATATCCGTACACAAGAAAGTAGCGACTGCTGTCAAGGTAAATAACCAGAGCTATAAAACTCATAAACGAAACCACTAAAATCGTTTTCAAAGCGATTAAATAATCAAGACAGTAACTTAATCCTACCAATAAAATTTTTGACCCATCTAAAGGCCAGATAGGTAATAAATTAAATAAAGCTACTGCCGTATTGATTTGCATATAATATTGATAAGCATGTTCTCCTAAATGACTTCTTGTCACATTGCCGATATAGGCTAATAAAAAACAGCTTAACGGTCCGCTTACAGCTACCATAAAATCTTGCCAATTATGATGTAAGCCATAATCTTCAATATCCACAAAAGCCCCAAACGGATAAAGATGAATATCTTTAACTTGATAATCGAGAGCCAATGCCGTTAACGTATGGGCATATTCATGACATAAAACAATAAAGAAAGCTATTGAGCTTTCCTTAAACCAGCCTGTTAATAAGCAAGCTATAAAATAAACAATTGTACTTGCATGAACAATGATTTTAATTTTCTTGAAGGGCTTGTTCATAACTGATAATCTCTTCCCCTTTAAAAAACTGCATCGAAAACGACGCTTCGTACATCGCTAACATTTCACCTTTTTGAATATGGTCATACAAACCGACTTGAATATCGGATAAATTGCCATAAATAACCTGAATCCCATTATCCTGATTAACGGTAATACTGTCTTTTTGAACATTAGTTACAATGCCACTATTAACAGCATTGAGTTTAGTGTCATTACCTTGGTAAAGTTTATCGCCTACTTGATTATAAATAATATCCCCCGAAACGCTTTGAGTGGCTTGGGGGCGATCAAAAAACGGTATCATGCTCAACACATTTGTTTCAAACCAGCCGGTTGCTTGAGAAAAATTAAAATTAGTTCTTAAATAATTTTGTATTTCCGGGTTTTGTTTAGCATAACTTGCAATCCCTAACACCATGACACATAGACACATGGTTGTCAGGGCAAAACGATATAAACGATTAAATTGTTTATCTGTCAATACCTTTTGATAAGTTCGATCCATTTTACGCTTAGCCATACGACGGCGTACTTCATCCAAATCCTCCATTCCTCTCACCTCAATGCATTATATGAAAAAAAAGCCGATTTAGACCGACTCTTGTTCAAAAAATATGTATTCCAAATAAGCAACCCGTAAAGCAATAAAGATAGGGATTGAAAGCAAGACACCTGTTAATCCAAAAATGTTTAACCCGGTAATCATCGCAAACAATATCCAAATTGGGTGTGAGCTAATCTCCTTAGAATAAACCTCGGGTAAAATAATATAGCTATCCACAAAGAACAAGACAATAATCAAAAGTACCATCACCACAAATTGAATACTAGATAAACCAAAGCTTGTTAAGATACCAATCACACAGCTAAACAGTGAACCGATATAAGGCACAAAAACACAAACAGCACTTAAAACTGCCATTTCCTTCCAATATTCATGACCGATAATAAAATACATGAAGCCGTATTCCAATAAACGAATCACCATTAGCGTTGCCATACCTTTTAAAAAGGCTTGCATATAGAAATCCAAACTAGCCAGATAACTAGGCAAATAAGAATGAATATTTCTGGCAAATCTTTTCATGATGACTTTAATACGGTCAAAGCTTGCCAGCATATAACTGGAAATAACTAAATAGATAATCGTTGAAGTTAAGTAACTGAAAGCTTCATTAAAGGCATTGATGGTATTTTCAACAATCGACAAATTCTCCGATACTTGTGTTACCGAAGCAACCAACGCTGCTGTTAACTCTCTTGCATCAATGGAGTGTTCAATAAAAAGCTCTTTTTGAATTAACTCTACGGCTGTAATTAAAGCATTTGTGATTTTAGATACATTAGCTAAAATAGCAGGCAATAAGACCCCAACTAGAAAAAGCATAGCGAAAATAAAGGCAACATAAACAATCGCCATCGCTAAATAGCGTTTGATTTTCCAACCTTCTAAAATTTCCACGAGCGGATTTAATATGTAGGCAATCATAAAACCAATCACGAAAGGCTTTAAGACAGCCTTTATCTTAGAAAAGAAAGTACTATAAACAGGGGCTAACCCATAAACCAAATAAACAATCACCAACAAACCTAAAATCAACAAATGGCGCCATAGCACATCATGTCTTAACAGTTGTTGATATATTTTCTTGAATACTGCCATCAAATCACCGCCTTTGAATCATTTTACCATAGAATTTAAAAAAGGGACAGCCCTGCCCTTACTTTTGAAATATTTTTTGTAATAATCCCTTTTTCTTCGGTGTAATAAATGCGACATTTTCACCGTTTAAGCGCCTGGCAATTCTTTCAAAACAACCACGAAGCTTACTCGTGCTATCAAAAAATACCGGTACACCTCGATTGTTAGAAGCGATCATACTTTCATCATCATAAACAACACCTAGTAGTGGCAATGATAAAACATCACTGGCATCTTTCAAACTCAACGTTGTTTGATTGCCTATGTAATCAACATTCAGACGATTGACAATCATACTGATATCCATAATCCCTCTTTTCATCAATAAACCGACAACACGGTCACAATCACGAATACTTGACAAGTCTAAGTTAACGACGACAATTGCCTCATTAGCACAAGTGCAGGCATACTCAAAACCTTTCTCAATGCCGGCGGGACTATCAATAATAATATAATCAAATTGATGCTTAAAGTGATCGACAACTGTTTTCATATAATCCACTTTAAAGTCCGTAAATTTTAAAGACTTGCAAGCCGGAATTAAAAATAATGTAGGTACTCGCTTATCCTTGATTAAGACCTGTTCTAAATTGCAACGTCCTTCCACCACATCTTTCAAATCATAAATCACACGGTTTTCCAATCCCATCATGACATCTAGGTTTTTCAAACCAAAATCAGCATCAATTAGGCAAACCTTCGCATGATGACTTGCCAATGCCGTTGCGAGATTAACACTTATGCTACTTTTTCCGACGCCACCCTTACCTGATGTTACTACTATTGTTCTTGCCATAACTTCTCAACCTCTCTTGTATGTATCATTGTATCTTCACTATCATTAAATATGGTTAACTGTCTAACACTGACATTTTCTTGACGCTTATCATTGATGATTAAGCAAGCATCTCTTAAATCCGAGGCACTTATACAAGCCCCTTTGCCAAACACCTCGATTGTGCCAAAACAAGTCCCTAACATAAACACACGACCATGGACAATCAGTGTTCCCCCAGGATTGATTTGCCCTTCAAACAATAGATCTTCGTGACTTTTAAATGTTTGCCCACTGCGAATAATACCGTTAAAGTGTGTGAGCTTAGGTTTAGGCACTTCTACTATTTGTGTTCCGCAAAAAAGGACATTCCGAGTTTGATTTAAAATATGCAACAGCTGTTCAAACAGCTCCTTTGTCAATTGGCGTTTGCCTAAATCAAAATACCCTTTAACATAGAAATTCTTTTTTTGAAAAGAAGGGGAACTCAATAGTCCACGTAATTCATCTAGGCATATTGCTTCGTCCACTTCGTCATTAACTATAAATAATAAATAGTCATTAATACCTTTCACTTGAATATTAGCCATAAGTCCCCCTTTCTGACAGTAACTCAAGCCACCAACTTCTTTACTGCCTTTAACATCCTGTGTCTATTTGACAAGACTTATGATAACACTCGTAAATTCAAAAAAATGTCGAAAAGTACACTAAAATTACACTAAAAGTGCATTATATTCAAAAAGTTATCAATTTTTTTCACCCAACATTTTAGCCTCGTTAAAACTAAAATACTGCCTTTTCCCAACAATGATATGATCAATGATAGGAATTTGCATGATTTTACCCGTTTCATACAAGAGGTTCGTTACTTCAATATCTTGCAATGACGGTAAAGCATCACCGCTAGGATGATTATGAGCAACGACAATACAAGCAGCGCTGATTTGTAAGGCCACTTTAAAAACTTCTCTAGGGTGGACGATACTGCAATCCAAACTACCTTTAAAAATATGTTGATAATGAATAATATGATGTTTCGTATCTAAATATAAAGCTACAAAATGTTCTTGTTTTTCAAATTGTAAATGATGGTATAAATAATGATAAGCATCTTTGGCAGATGTAATAGTATGTACTTCTTGTTGTTCATCTAAGGAAATCCTTTTAGCTAATTCAATTGCTGCTAAGATACGAATGGCCCTTGCCTCTTTGATGCCGGGAAAAGAAATCAAATCCGCAAATGATAGTTTCGTTAGATAAGCGATGCCTCCACACTTTGATAAGAGCCGATGGGCTAAGTCAAAAGCTGAAAGCTTTCGTGTTCCGCTTTCTATCAACAGCATCAATAATTCGGCATCATTTAAAGTTTGTACACCTTGTAAGAGCGCCTTTTCCCGTGGTCTTTCCGCTAAATCTTTAACTTTCATAGCTCACCTGCTCTCTAATTCTTTCAGCAGTGCTTCAACCTCTTCCTTCTCAAAAGCTGTTTTTAGATCCTCAGATATGACCTCTTGCTTTTCTAAAATAGGTAATCCTGCACCTTGCAACGTTGATTCAACTGCCTGACTTTCTTCTTCGCTAAAGACTAAGCCACAAATAATTACTGAATTACCGTCTTTTTTTAAGGTATAGCCGGTTAACCCTAATCCTTCAAGTTGATTGCACGCATTATTGGCGTTTTGAGCATTCGCATAAATGCCAATCTGATGATAATATAAAGTTGCATCTAAGCTTTTAGTTTCCGGCATAATAAGCCACAGTAAGCCGCCGAATAAGCCACCGACAACCATTCCTAAAATTAAAGACATCCATTCTTTAGACATATCTCTCACCTCATTTATCTATATGCCTGTCCTCTTTATTTTAGACCACAATTCTCCCCTCACTATTATCATACTTGTTTGTACCAATTCAGACTTCAAAAAAAGAACGATACTTTTATGTATCGTCCTTTAACTGTTTATGCTCTTATAAAACTTGTTTTCCGTCATAGTGACCACAGCTCTTGCACACTCTATGAGAAACTGTGTATTCACCACAATTTGGACATTTAACTAATGTCGGAGCTGTTAATTTATCATGAGTTCTTCTTTTTCTTTTAGCTGTTTTGGAAACTCGTCTGAATGGTACTGCCATCTTTTATACCTCCCTTTAATTTGACTCTTTAAAATAATCTTTTAATTTCGCTAACCTTGGGTCTATATCGAACTTGTCCTCTTCTTCACGACCATTAATTACTTTCCAACCATTGCCCTCAACTTTCAATTGGGCACCTTCTTTAACGATGCGCATTGGAACTTCCATCACAATGTTTTGGAAAACAATCGGCGTAATATCGACAGTGTCTTTCTTTGCTTCGTGAATATCCTCTTCCGGTTTCACCTTGACAAAGGAAAAGATTTCAGTAGATTCTGTTTCAAATGGATAAGAAACTTCTTCCAAAGAAATTGCACACGAAAGAATCATTATACCTGTCACTTTCAATTGGATGTACACTTTTCTTTCCGATAGTTCCAAATGTCCACTACCTTCTATATGTATATTTTTTAAATCCAATAGACTGTGCACGTTACGAAATGCTTCGTGTGGAAAAACCAAATCTTCACTAAATGTGAAATCCCCGTTTTTCTGTTTCATCAGCCATGATAAATTCCATTTCAAAAGAATCACCTCAACTAGCGCAGAACTTATTATATAGAATTATCTTGTTATTGTCAACTTATTCAGGACATTATTTTTGATAATTCTTGTTTAAAACTGCAAAAAAACATGGTATAATACAAAAACAGGAAAGGTGGCTCTCTATGAAAAAAGCAATCATCTCAAAAATTACCTATCAACTAGCCATAGGCTTTGCCTTAGCGATTCTATATCTAATGTATATTCAAACATTTCCTAATGTCAATTACACTTTAGCGTGGCCTCTTTCGGCATTAGGTGGCTGGTTTTTACTAGTCGGCTGGTTTGGTTATTTGAAGCTAGATAAACTCTCTATTTTCCGCTTAAATGAAGATCGTATCAAGCAGAAAGACGAAGCGGAAATGCACTCTAAGTTTAAAATAAAAACGATGATTGACTACATCAATACACCTGTATCTGTCAGTAGTGAATTTTCAAATAAGGATAGATCGCTTATCAAAGTTATATCTAATCTATTAACTGCCTTGATTTTCTTTATCTTAGCATGGTTGTTCTAACCATGTTTTTATTATGCTAAAAAAGGTGGACAAGCCACCTTAAACACCTGTATTTTTAGCTTCCTGATAAGCTGCTTGGAATTCTTGACGTTCCGCAACAGTTAAAGCCGATTCCAACGCCTTGATACCTTTTAACTTAAATCTAGCTAAGCCATATGTACCACTTGGCATCGTATAATCATTGATACTTGATACCTTATAACTTAAATTACCTAAAGAAAATGGAATAACATAAGCTTTGTTCAACAAATACGCTTCACACTCGGCATAAGCCATCAAACGATCATCAACCTCTGTAAATTTATTAGCGGCTATGCACAACCCCTCGTAAACTTTATCATTAAAATGACTGTAAGTCATATTGACTATCCCCTTCGCTTGAAGTTTACCTAGATAAGATGAAGGATCACCGTTTTCCGCACTAATCGGAGCACAGACCATCTCGTAATCGTTAGACTGAATAATATACTCATAAGTCTTTACATCTTCCCCATCTTCAACTTCACTAGGTGTTTTCATCGTATAGCCCACAGACTTGAAAACAACGAAATTAGGATCAAAGTGGCTTGTAATACGTCTGAATTCTTCCATAGCTGAAGGATTGTCAACACAAACCGGCACACGAATCTCAATCGGAAGAGCGACCTTTGCTTTCTCTAAAGCTTTGATAGCCTCGGCTTGATATGCCGTCATTTTGGCTTCATCGTAATTATTTTTAGTGCTAAATGATGATAGACTTCCTAAAGCAATATAGTCTAGACCTTTATCAGTTGTAGCAAAACCGGCAGGAATAATCGTTGATTGAACAGATATATCAACACTGACATTATCAGATGCCTCTTGCTCGCTTTCTTCACTTTGTTCTTTGGTTACATAGGCGCTACCCGTATCTAAACCATAGAAGATTGTTTGACGAAAAGCATCTTGAGCTACTGCCTTTTTAGAATTGGGATTACTTGAATTAAAATTAAACAGATAAACATAGCTTTCCGGACTTATTGCCGACATATACATATGGCTATCAATATCACTCGCATTCTGTTCGGCATACATTTCGTCAATATAACTGTAACTTAAATCACCGGATTTAAACATATCTAAAGCCTCATCATGATTTTCAACTAAAACCATTGTCCCTTCTTCAAAGGAAACTTGCCCGACTTCCCAATAATTTTCATTTTTCTTAAAGCCGATCGCCTCTTCGCTATAAGAAGTCAGATAATAAGCACCGTTATACCACATAGTTTTTGGAGAGGTTGCGAATTTATCGCCTACTTCTTCTAATAGATTGCGGCTAACCGGATAAAATCCGCCATTCAATAAATATGTATTAAAATATGGACATGACTTTTCTAAGGTAAAACGAATCGTGTATTCATTAACAACCTCAATGCCCACTTCATCAAAAGTAGCTTTACCTTTTAGATACTTTTCACCGTTTTTGATTAAAGAAGCCACTTGTTTTTGATATTTTGAAGCATGGTCTTTATCTAATACGTACTCTATCCCCGTCAAAAAATCATCAGCGGTTACATTATAGCCTGTTGGCTTTCCATTGGAATCAACCCAAGCTACATCTCCTCGGATACTAAAATCCCACACTTTATTTTTCTCACTGGCACTTCCTACATCTTGTGCTAGAGCAGGTTTTAAGTTGCCATAACGATCGGTTTCCACCAACCCGTCAATAAGATTGCCTAACAAACTTAGGTTTTTCTCTTTATCGGTCACTAAATAATTTAAACTATCAACACGATTATCCATCGTCATATAATCTTTGTAAACATCTACATCATAGCTTGCATCGATCTGTCGACCGTTACTTTTACATCCGACAAGCAACATTGAAAACGCAAGTAATGCACATAGCTTTTTTTTCATCTCTCGACCTTCCTTTCTTTACATTATTTTATTGTATAGGACATCTAGATATTTGTCAAATAAAGAAAAGAACAAAAAAAGAAGAATGCTTAGGCATCCTTCTTTGCGATTTCCTTTTTATAACCATCGATTTCAGTTTGATTCGCATACACGAAATGTCCTGGAAGAATTTCAGTCCATACCGGTTTATCAACTGAATAATCATGGATACTTGGATCGTAAACCAATAACTCTTTATTTCTTTCAATTTCCGGATCGGGAATCGGTACAGCAGAAAGCAAAGCTTTTGTATAAGGGCCGCCGAAGCGTTCTTCGACGGTGTCGACCAGGGCG
>CAJUOR010000036.1:14831-17181 GCA_910588165.1 uncultured Thomasclavelia sp. | reverse complement strand
GTTGAATGATTAAGATAGCCGTATAGCTCTTCCATATCAGCTGCCATATAGATTTGTTGAGCCAAACCTTCAAAATGATAATGCGAAGCAAACCGCAAGAGAAACTTCTTCACTTCCCAAATATCTCTTTGATACATTTCTTCATAGCTTTTAAATTTCATTTCCACCACTCCTTCTACAAAATGATTATATCAAATATCAAGTGCATCATTATTAAGTCATCTATGTCCAAAGTCCTAAATAATGGTCTATGAAACTTATTTGATGAATAAATTGCAGTTTTTGTCAAAAAGTGTTAAAATAAATTTGAAAAGAAAACGGTGACAAACATAAAAATGATATGGGACAATTTTTTGTTTGAGACAAAGCCACTTTAAATATGCGTGGAGAAATGGAGGAAATTATGAAAGTCATCATGAACGCAGACGATTTTGGTTTTTCTAAAGGGGTTAACCATGGAATTTTAGAAGGATTTCAACATGGCATTATTACCTCAACAAGTTTAATGGTGAATATGCCGGGCTTTAATAACGCTGTTGAATTGATGCAACAGTATCCGGATTTATTAAAAGTAGGACTTCACCTAGTTACAAGTGTAGAATATGCGATTACACCGAATTTAAAAACATTGACAGATGAAAACAATCACTTCTATCACGATGCCAAACTGATTCATGATTGTGATTTAGAGGAATTAAAAATTGAATATGAAGCTCAATTACAGAAATTTTTAGCTACTGGCTTTAAACCAACTCACATTGATTTTCACTGGTGTCATGAACCGGTTCAATTAGAGGCTGCGATGTATCTCGCTAAAAAATATGATTTACCTATTAGAGCCGGCGATAAAAAAATTGAAGCTTTATTCACTGAAAACAACATTCGCTATGCACCTAATCATATCTCTGATTTCTATAATCAAAAAGAGCGCACAACAGAGGTTGAAACAATGTTAGGCTTATTACAAAGCTCATTAGATCAAAAGCTTGAAATTATCGGTTTTGCCGTTCACCCGGCCTATGTTGATTATGACTTGTTAACCTTAAGCAGTTATAACGTTCAAAGAGCTAAAGAATTTCATGTTTTGACTGATCCGAAAATTATGGACTTCATTCATGAAAACAGGATTGAAATGATTAGTTTTGCCGATATTTAAAAGCCAAGGATTAAACCTTGACTTTTTTATTTTCTATTCTTTCTAAACCATTTATCTGCAAAATCGCAAAGATCTTGTAAATCAATATAGCGACATAGACTCGCTCCAACTTTCTCTTTAGCTACCTTAGCCGTTAATTCATAGTCTATCCCCAAAGCCTCAAAATCTTCATCACTATAATCCATTTCTTTAAAATCAATCCATTGAACCTGATTGTCATGTAAGACACTTGCCCCGGTATCAATCCATGTCATATTTTCTTGATGGCTCTCGCTTAAATGCAAAGCTGTACAATTTCCATATCCGACACCTAACAAAAGAATTTTAGCTTTTCGATCATAAAGTTTTTTTAAAGGCGAACCATCACCTAAGCCCGGTGTCAATTGATGATCGTAAAGAATTTCTTTGGCATACTTGCCATACCCGCAAAAGGAAACCTGAGGGTGATTTGACCGCATAACATTAGGATAATGTAAAAGCGCTTCAACCACTTTCCCCATAGCTCGTGTCGGCGTTCTTAAAGGATTAAAAGGTGGCATATTCGCTTTAATCATCTCAATCCATTCTTGTGGAACAGGTGGATTTTGCCATGCTTGAGGATCTGAATTATCCCCCGTTTGACTAGGCATAATTAAAGTTCCACTTTCACCGACAGCCTTAATTAAAGCATCAATCACCGTTACTTCCCTGCCAACTGTCCACCCTAATTTAGACATAGAAACATGGGCTAAAACAATATCGCCTTCTTTAACCCCTAAGGCTTTCAAATCAGCCACTAAACTTTCTTTCGTATTTGGTAATGTCACTAAAGCGATACTATCTGCTTCCGTCATTTTCAAGCACCTCCCAACTAATGATATCTAATTGACAGCGCATATCCTTATAAATCGCAACGAGGTAGCCTTGTTGAATTTTCTCAAGATAAGCATAGCGATACAATAAATCTTGCGTATATAACTGCTTTTCAACTAGACAAGCAATCACTGTTTGCCTTTCTGATTGACTCATGGTCGGTTCATACCAACGCTTAGGTCTGGTTTTATAGTGTTTTAAATAATCTTGAAGTAATAAATCAAAGTATTTGTCTTCAGTAAATTCATTCAAACATTTAAACAAATCAAAAAGCTGATAACCTAACGTTTGATAACCGTGGGTTTGATAGAAGCATGATAAGCGGTAAAAGAAATCGAATGC
>CAJUOR010000036.1:0-14821 GCA_910588165.1 uncultured Thomasclavelia sp. | reverse complement strand
CCTCATCGTCCATGATTGCATTCATACTTAAACTAAAACGCCCGCTATTCCAATACTTCTCTAACATATCTTCCGCCTGATGAATTTTTTGAATTTCTTCTTGCCCCAACCAATGATTAGATGTCATTTCGTAAGGTGGGGTTTCATCGTAAACATACCCGAAAGCACTAGCCTCAATTCGAAGTGAAGTTCCCCTTAATAATTTCAGGAAACCTAGTTGTAATTCTTTAGCTCGAAACTGAAAAACTTCATCAAATGACTGTGCAAATCGCTCATAGCTTTCATAAGGCAAGCCGGCAATCAAATCTAAATGCAAATCACATTTACCGCCTGCCATCAACTTTTTAACGACTTCACATAAACGAGTAAAGTTCTGCATTCTTTTAACAGCACGATTGGTTGGCTCATGCGTCGACTGAATACCGACCTCAAATCGCAACAACCCTTTGGGTGCATAATTATTGATAAAATCAACTAGCTCATCGGCAAAAACATCGGCATTGATTTCAAATTGAAACTGTTGCCCTTCTTGATAGTTTCTAAATAAGTAATCCAAAATGAAAAGAGCGTGCTGCAAACTGGCATTAAAACTTCTATCTAAAAGTTTGACTGTCCTTGCCCCGCTGTGAATAACAATGTCCAATTGTTTCTCAAGGTAGTTTTTGGAAAAAAAGCGTAATCCTTTCTCTAGTGAGGATAAACAATACTGACATTGAAAAGGACAGCCGCGACTTGTTTCAAAGTATAAAATACGATTAGCCTTATCTTTAATATCTTGAGGTAAATTATAGGGGGAATCTAATTGCTCAATATAGGCAATATCCGCCTGACTGACTTCTTGCGAAATAAAGTCCGGATAGCTAACACCACAGACACTGATAGGACCATGGGCTTCAATCTGTCCTAAAAGCATCGGAAAAGTTTGTTCACCCTCACCACTCATCACATAATCGATCGGCAAATTTTCTAAAAAATATTGAGGATCATACGTTACTTCGGGACCACCTAAAATAATCACTATATTCGGTTTGGCTTGTTTTAATAAATGACATAATTGACCGATCTTTTCAATATTCCAAATATAACAAGAAAAAGCAACGATATCTACTTGTTGAGAAAGAATATTTTCTTTCACATGATTAAGGTCATCTTTAATGGTATATTCTTTAAAATCAATATCATATTGATCTTTACTTGCTACATAAAGTAATCGCAAAGCTAAAGCCGTATGAATAAATTTTGCATTTAAAGTTGTAATTAACGTTTTCATATTTCCACTCCATTCACTACAAAATCATTATTTCATAACTTACCTCTAAAAGCAATGAAATAATGTTATCAAATACTTGCTATTTTTAATAGTTCAAAATTCATATAAACAAAAAGTATCGGTATTCCGATACTTAATGAATCACTCTTTCAATTTCGTAAACACCGACGATTTTCATCAAATTAGCTTTGGCTAATTTAAGTTGCTCAGAACTGTCGACTGCAATTTTTAGATTAACCTTGGCAGTCATATCAATAACATCACCATGAACACTTAAAATGTTTATTTTCAAAGCGCCCAAGGTAGTAATGATATCCGTTAATAAATTTGTACGATCTGCCCCTACAATTTCCAAGTCAACTTCAAACCTTTTACTTTCAATACTCGGATAATCCCAATAAACTTCAATCAAGCGTTTTTTGGCTTCTTCGGTATTGACATTAGGACAATCCTTACGATGCACCTTAATGCCTTGCCCTTGGGAAACAAAGCCGATAATATCATCACCCGGTATCGGGTTGCAACATTTACTTAACGCCATGCGCATACCTGTTACACCTCTAACCGCTACGCCGCTTCCCGAAGCTTTTTGACGCTCATTTGTCGCAATATTTTTTTGCAACATCTTGTTAAGGTTGTCAATAAAGCTTTCCTTTTTAGGCAGCACTTTTTCTAAGACAGAAGACGCTAACAAGTTTTTACGACCGATTAAATAAAGCAAATCATCAAAATTATTTGCTCCTAAACTGTTTAAAATCGGTTCGTAGGTTTTCACATCGGCATATTGTTTTTCATCTAACCCACGATGTCGCACTTCATTTAGCAAAAGCTTTCGTCCATCTTCAATCGTATCTTTACGTGTTTCAGCTTCTTTATTAGCCAAGAACTGACGTATTTTATTTCTAGCACCTGCTGTTCGCACAATTTTCAACCAATCTTCACTAGGTCCAGGTGAATTTTTGTTTGTTTTTATTTCCACTAAATCACCGGTTTTTAACTTAGTATCAATTGGCACCATAATATTATTGACAAAAGCACCGGTCATTTTATGTCCGACTTCCGTATGAATACGATAAGCAAAATCAATTGGTGTCGCTCCATTTGGCAGCTCGATAATTTTACCTCTAGGGCTTAAAACATAGACATTGGCTTCAAAAATATCTCTTTTTAAAGCATTATAGTACTCTTTAGCATCGCTGTTTTGAATATCATCTGACAATGTAATAAAATCGCGTAACCACTGTAATTTTTCCCCGATTTCCTTTTGTTCATTGCGACTGGAATAACCTTTATTTTCCTTATAACGCCAATGGGCAGCTAGACCTCGCTCAGCGATAACATCCATTTCCTCAGTACGAATTTGGATTTCAAAAATTAACCCATTCACACCTAATACCGCTGTATGCAAAGACTGATACATATTGGGTTTAGGCATAGCGATATAATCTTTAAAACGTCCGGGTAATGGTCGATAATGGTCATGAATTAAACCTAAAATCTCATAGCATTGCATTTTAGATTTAGTGATAATGCGCAAAGCGTTCAAATCATATAACTCATCAAAACGTTTATGCTTGATAAACATCTTTTTATAGATACTGTAAATATGTTTAGCCCGACCTAAGATTTTAAAATCAATCTCATTTTCTTTAAGAAGCGTTTCCACTTCATTCATCATTTCTTCAACCGCTTGTTTACGTTCATTACGTTTAGATTCTAAAAGCTCGGCGATTTCTTTATAAGCTTTAGGATCAATATATAACAAGCTCAAATCTTCCAATTCGATACGCACATCGTTAATACCAAGACGATGCGCAATAGGCGAATAAACCTCTAAAGTTTCTTTGGCGATTCTTTGTTGCTTTTCTAAAGGCATATATTTAAGTGTTCGCATATTATGCAAACGATCGGCAAATTTAATGAGGATAACTCGAATGTCTTTAGCCATAGCAATATAGATTTTACGATGGTTTTCCGCATAGACATCTTGCTCATCTTTGAATGACATTTTAGAAATCTTTGTTACTCCTTCGACAAGCGTAGTGATTTCCTCACCGAATTCTTTAACCATCTCTTCATGGCTAATGCCACAATCCTCCATCACATCATGAAGCAAACCGGCAGCAATCGTCATAGGTCCGGTTTCCAGCGTTGCTAAAATGTAGGCAACCCAGATTAAATGATTGGTGTAAGGTTCGCCACTTCGCCTAGTCTGACCATCGTGTTTATCCATAACGTAATCATACGCTTTTTGAATTAATGCGATACTGTCAGGATTATGGATATATTGTCCGGCATATTCGAAAACATCGGCAATCGTTACAGTATCTTTAGCGTTTTTTACGGCAATCATTCTTCCCGCCCCCTTTCCAGCCCAAAGCTTAATATTGCATTAAGCTCATGACATCATAATCTTTTAATAATTCACGACCTTTTAAGTCTTCTAATTCAATGGCAAAGGCAATACCTGCTACCTTCCCACCTAACTGTTCAATAATTTGAGTGGCAGCCTTTACTGTGCCGCCTGTCGCCAATAAATCATCGACGATTAAAACGCGTTGACCTTTTTGAATGGCATCTTTATGGACGTGAAGCGTATTTTGTCCATATTCTAAACTATAAGAAACTTCAACTGTTTCCCTTGGTAATTTTCCGGGTTTACGAATCGGTACAAAACCGATATTTAAACCATAGGCAACCGGGCAGCCAAATAGAAACCCCCTTGCCTCAGGTCCCATAACAATATCCGCATTCACTTTTTTTCCATAAGCAATCAATTCATCAATACAAGTTTTATAAGCATCTTTATCCTTTAATAGCGGTGTTACATCTCTAAAGGTTACACCTTCAATCGGAAAATCTTGAATATCTACAATATATTTTTTTAAATCCATATAAACAACCTCCTTCAGCATACTCAAATTATAGTCAAAATATCACTGTTTTTCAATCTTTTTTAGCGAATTTCCTTGATATTCATCTGCATTGTTTCCATATTTCTAAATTTATTGATAGAAAGCTCGCCATAAACTTCAAATTGTTCCATCTTTAATAAATTGTCATACTCACTTCCATGACTGAACCATAAAGCCGCTAATTTACCATAAGGCATATTAAAATGAAGCTTTAAGTGTTTACCTTCGGATAATGTTTCGATTTTATCCGGACGAGCTAAACGCAGACAAAATATCGGCTGATTGTTTTCTTGCCCAAACGGTTCTAAAGAAGCCAACTCTTTTAAATTAGCTAATGATAAATCTTCCTTTTCAATCAAAATGGCTTGCTTCTTCTCGACTAATAAATCCGAAGTCAATGTTTTGGTTAAGTAAACATCTAAATCAGTTAAAAAATCTCGCCAATTAGCTTTATTTAAAGAAAAGCCCCCGGCTTTCTGATGACCGCCATATACCAATAAATGTTTAGACATGGCACTTAACAAATCGTGCATATCAACACCCTCAATACTTCTCGCACTACCTTTATAAATCTCTGTTGTTTCATCGGTATGAACGATAAAGCTTGGACGATAGTATTGATTAGTCATTTTATTGGCAACTAACCCTACTAAACCTTCGTGAAACGATGAACTGCAAGCGACCAATCCACCACCTATTTCTTGCATATTTTTTAAGGCAACCTCATATTGTGAAGTAGTCAGACGCTGTCTTGACTGATTGATTTTTGTAGCTAATGAAACAAACTGCATTTTAAATTGTCGCTCTTCTTGGCTAGAAGCATCGCTATGCCGAAAATAAGTAACGCATTTATTCGGATTTAAACCGTCATTTAAGCGACCAATCGAATTGATTTTAGGGGCAAGATTAAAGCCTAAAGCCGCCGTATCATATTTCTGATTTTCCCCTAACATCAATTCAAAACTTAAATAGCGTTTATTTTCCATCACTTTTAACGCCTTTTTGACCAAGGTACGATTTTCATCAACCATGGGCATCATATCGCTAATCGTTGAAAGCGCCGCTAAACAATAAATATACGGATCTTGTTTTTGCAACATAGCTGTCGCTAATTTACACGCAACAAATCCCCCCGAAATAGCTTTAAAAGGATAGCTTGGAGAAAGCTTCGTATGAATAATCGCATAAGCTTTGGGTAAATTGTCAGGTAAATCATGGTGATCGGTTATAATCACATCAATGCCTAGTTCATTAGCCTTAGCTACCGCTTCAACACAGCTAATACCATTATCGACAGTTATAATCAATGTATAACCTTTCTTTGCCATTTGGATAACACGCTCTACATTTAAACCGTAACCATCACTAAAACGATCGGGAATATGATAACCTACAGTTAACCCACGCATTTCAAAAGCCCGCACCATAATACTTGTTGCCATAATGCCATCACAGTCATAATCACCGTAAATAGCCACTTTTTCGCCATTGGCAATCGCTTGTTCAATCCTTTGTAAAGCTTTCACACTATCTGAAAACAAACTAAAATCATGAATTTCGGTCTGCTTTTCAACATCTTCTATTCCAAAGCATAAAACCTTTGCCATCAAGGAAGACACATTTTTTTCTTTCATCACTTGTCGATAATTCAAAGGTTCTAAAATTTGCCACTCCACATTCATTCCTCCTTCTATAAAAAAAACTGCTCATGCAGTTTATCGAGAGATTAAATCATTAAAATCTTCAATACGTGCTTGTCTTGCGGATTTGATACTTTCATTTCTCAAATAATCAAATATTTGACTGGCGGTTACATCAAAAATATCATTCACAATATCACAAGTCACAATTTTATCACGTCTTTTCCATTTGACATTAAACAAATAATCTAACAAATGATCACGTGTAATATTTCTCATTTGATTTGAGCGGAAATCTTTCATTTTCAGCGTTAACATTAAATCTAGTTCAGAACGCAAATCCGCATTTAACTGCTCCCATCTCATCACTTACTCACTCCATTTACTTTACTCATTCTATTATAAATGAAATTTCGACATAAAGGAAGTGTTTTAGACGAAAAAGAATATTTTCCAATCTTTCATTCTCTTATTATTTTCAACTTGTACAGCCAAACTGTTAAGTGTGGTCTGTCGCATCATCTTAGGTAGAACCTTATCTAGCGAAGGTTTAGGTATGTATATGATGGTTTTACCTACGCTAAGTTTATGTATTACCATTGCTCAAATGGGCATACCGGGAGCTGTCTTTAAATTAAGTGCCGACCCAAAATACAATCCTAAAAAAGTCTTAGTCACAGGTTTATTGATGGCGTGGTTAAATGCGCTTGTCATGGTCATCTTATTAGTCGGCTTCTCGGCGCCTTTAGCCAAGCATCTATTGAAAAATGTTCATCTGGTTTTAGCTTTAGAAGCCGTAGCTTTATTTATCCCTATGGCCAGCACCAACAACACCCTGCGTTCTTTTTTTCTAGGTCAAGAAAAATTAGCCGCCCCTGCCTTTTCACAGATTATGGAAGAGCTTATCCGCATCATTGTGATGTTATTAAGTTTTAAATTCCTTCCCCATCTAAGTTTGGATATGCAAGTATGCTTTGCCTTTTTGGCGATGGTGGCAGGTGAAATGGCAAGCACCTTATTTATGTTACTATTCAGTAAACAAAAGCCCCGTCAGATAAAAAAAGAGCTTTCCGAAATCAAGAAGCTCGTTTTATACAAAGATATATTTTCTATTTCTTTACCGGTTACCGCAAGTCAATTGATGCATTCACTAGGCAACTTTATTGAGCCGTTAATTCTTAACGGACAGATGTTAGCGCTTGGTTATTCAACTAGTCAAATCAATGCCCAATTCGGTATTGTGAGCGGTTATGTTTTAAGTCTATTGATGATTCCTACTTTCATCACTTCAGTCATCTACCGTTTAATCTTACCTAAACTTACCAAAAGCATTGCCACCCATCAAATAGCCCAAACAAAAAAGCAGCTCTTCACTGCCTTAATTGTCTGTCTTGGTTTAGGTACACCTTTCTCAATTCTGTTTTATTTCTTCCCGGAAGCTTGTTTAAACCTATTTTACGATACTACTTCCGGTGCAGCTATTTTACAATATCTTGCCTGGCCTTTTTTGATTTACTATTTACAAACACCATTATCGGCTTGCCTTCACGCTTTATCTAAGAACAAACTGCAATTTGTCATTTGTACCATCGAATGCCTGACAAGTTTAGCGATTCTTTATCTCACCATTCCGACATTCCAAGTAACCGCTGTAGCTATCAGTATGTTAGGAGGACTGATTGTCAATACCTGTCTTTCATTTGCCACTGTTTTCTATTTCTTATTTCTCCAAAAAGTATAACCGGTCCTTTTCTACCACACAATAAACAATATCTTCAATCTTCGGATCGCCTTGAAGTTTTATCTTTTTTCTCAACCAAGATTCGTCATAACCTAAATTTTTCAAAGCATCTTCCATGATTTTCCCGTCCATAATAACTGGTTCTGGATACAGCACTTGATTATCTTGACGCTTAATAACGGATAATTGCCCATTCGTTTCCAAAATAGCGAAAGCTACCTCGGAAACACTCGAAACCCCTTTTTGACGCAAATGCTGTGCTAGGGCATCTGTTGTATATTTTAAAGCTTTCATTTTCTCATAGTTGATTTTGCCTCGTGTAATAATATAGCTTGGCGTCCCTTCTAAAATATCTCGCATTTTCTTATTCTTTAAGGAAATTATAGAACAAATATAATCAGCTAAAGCTAAGGTTGAAGTTGCTATGATGGCATTCAGTAAACCTTGCCCTGTTTCAAAGGCAATGGCCATTAAATCCGCCAAGACTAAAAACACTACAAAGTCGAAAATGTTCAACTGACTGAATTCTTTTTTACCCAAAAGGCGTAAAAGGACAATCAAATATCCATAACAAAATAAACTCTTTACGATTACAACTAAATATTCCATTCTATCACCCGTTCTAAAATTTTGCTTCGTTTCATAAATAAATATAAAGGAGGAATTCTATGAAAAAAACACTTTTAACCTATGGCGGTATGCTTTCTTTCATTTATCTATCCTATTTGTTATTTGCGGTTATTTTCGCTTCGCTTTTCCATTATGCCCACTTACAGCCCACTTTTTACAATCTTGCCACTAAAATTTGCTCATATTTGGTTTTAGTTGTTGCAGGATTAGGTTTTGGTTTATTAACAGAGGAAAAAAGATTGTTCAAAGGTTTTCTTTTCTGTTTAATCTACACCATTATCTCTACTTTACTATTATGGCACCATTTTAACTTGTTTAATCTTTTAATTAAAAACTTAATTATCATGGTCAGCATACTTATTGTAAACTTCATTAAAAAGTAAGCATAAAAAGGTTAAGGAAAAGACACAATATATATTAGGTGATGATATGAGATATAAAGATAAAACAGCTTTGTTTAAAGACAAACTTAAACGTATTGAAAACATTAAGGAACGGCTTGAACTTGCAGATGGGATATGTTATTCAATTGAAGACTTGACCGATGCCTACCTAGAAGCTAAAATCAATGACTTAAACGATAAAATGAGAAGTATTGCTTCAAATTTATCAAACGCTAAAGATCGTCAAGAATATCAATTCATGCATCGTGAATTGGAAAATTTAGAGGAAGTTATCTATCTTCTCAATAAAAAACATTCAAAGATTTATTTGAAAGCTAAAAAATGGAATGAAAAAAAACCAAGTTAAAAACAAGTGCGTAAAAATTACCACTTGTTTTTTTATCTTACAAACAGTCGTACTAAAATAGCTTTCCATTTCGTATAAGGTTGATAGCGCATCGGTAAATCTAAAATGGTCTTTTTATCCACCATGCTTTTTTTATGACTAAAAGTTTCAAAGCCATAGCGTCCATGATATGCCCCCATACCGCTTTCCTTCACACCTCCAAAGCCTAAATGACTTGTGACTAAATGAATAAGCACATCGTTAATACAGCCACCACCAAACGCTATGCGATTTTTAAGTACATTGATATTTTGGCGATTAGATGAAAAAATATATAAAGCCAAAGGACTAGGTTGTGCATTGATTGTTTGAATAATTTCTTCAAGCGCATCAAAAGTTAGAATAGGTAAAATAGGTCCGAAGATTTCATCAGCCATGACACTATCTTGCCATATCACATTATCTAAAAGCGTCGGTTCTATCTGCAAGGTTGCTTGATTGTTTTTGCCGCCTGCAACTACTTTCTTTTCATCAATTAAATCGGTCAACCTTTGAAAATGCTTTTCATTGACAATTTTACCATAATCAGCATTATGCAAAGGGTCTTGCCCATATTGTAATCTTATCTGTTTTTTCAATTCGCTAACTAAAGCGTCTTTAATACTTTTTTGACAATAAATATAATTGGGTGCAATGCAAGTTTGCCCACAGTTCAAAAATTTACCGAACACAATGCGTTTAGCAGCTAAAGGAATATTCGCCGACCGGTCGACAATACAAGGACTTTTACCACTAACTCCAAAGTAATAGGCGTTAAATGTAAAGCCGCTTTTTCCATTACCATACACCCTACTTTTTTGCTTCCGGTAAAGAAAATATAATCGAAATTCAGTGCTAATAACTGATTATTCTCATTTCTTCCACCGGTAACGACCGCTACATAGTCTTGATCAAAACAACTCTCAATCATTTCTTTAATCACTAATGAGGTCTGTGGGCTATAGCCACTTGGCTTTAAAATAGCTGTATTCCCGGCAGCAAGGACATCAACTAATGGCTCAATCGTCAACAAGAAAGGATAGTTCCATGGGCTTAAAATCAGTACGTTACCATAGGGGCTTGGTTTTTCAAAACTTCTTGAAAACATTTGAGCCAAAGGCGTATGAACTCTTTTTTCTTTGGCAAAATGTGAAAGATGCCTTAGCATATAAGAAATTTCAGATTTAACTAAGCCTATTTCACTCATATAGCTTTCTGATTGACTTTTTCCTAAGTCTTGTTTTAAAGCTTGAAACAGTTGCTTCTCATATATTTCAATTGCTTGCCTTAATTTTTTTAAAGCTTGCTTACGTTATGAAATGGATAAAGTTTTACCGCTTATAAAAAAAAGTTCGCTATCTTGTTAATAATTCATCTGCCTTCATCTACCTTACCGCCTTTCATGTTATTTTATTTTCTCATAATCTAAAGGGGACATTTTTTTGTCCCCTCTTATTTACTGATTGATTTCTACATCAAACTCACATTCAAATACTTCATTTGGTGCAATGGTGCGCACACCCTCTTTTTCTTTAAATTCACCGGTAAAGCCAACGTAATCATTATGACCTACCCATGGTTCAATCGCAATCAATCCACCCACATGATTACCTGCCCAAATACCTAAATGCTCAAAGCCTTTCATATGGAAAACAATTGATTTATCATGATTTAATGATTTTAATGCCACACTTTCACTTTTGAAATTCTTAACGACAACAGCATCTGTATCAAACATCGCCTGACGGACAAAGAAACGTTTTTCATTATCGAATAGCGGACGCGTTTCGTATGACATACCTCGTTTTTCTACATCAATCATCTTCCTTTCTAAGGTTTCATACTCACTGAATTCGATATAGTAATCGTTACTATGTTCGTTTTCCATCAGCGGACACGCAAAAGCCGGATGTCCGCCAATTCCGAAAGTAATTGGCTTCTCATCGGTATTTTTCACAGCACAATGACAAACCAAAACGTTATTTTCTAAACGATAGGTCACCTTAAGTTCAAACAAATACGGATAATGTTCTTTAATATAATCAGTGCTTGTTAAGGTAAAAACAACTTCCGTATCGGAAATCTTTTCTGTCGCAAATTCACTGTGACGGGCAAAGCCATGCTGTGTCATCGTATAAGTTTTACCATCAATTCTAAACTCATCGTTATTGACAGCCCCCACAAATGGAAAAAGAATTGGCGCACTGTTTGCCCAAAGAATCGGATCTCTTCTCCACATATAGTTAATATGATCGTGCTGACCGATAATTCGATGAATCTCTGCTCCTTTAGGATGCAAAGCTACTTCCAAATCATTATTCTTTAAGATAATCATACCGTGTATTTCTCCTCTCCGTTAATTAAGACTTTCAAAATATCGATATTATCGTTAATTACCAATAAATCGGCTTTTTTATTTGGTGCAATCTCTCCGATTTCATGACGGTTAATCGACATTGCGGGATTATATGACGCCATACGAACAGCTTCATAAATCGGTAAATGCAATTTTTGGTAAGCATTTTTGACTGCGACATTCATATTTAAAACGCTGCCCGCTAATGTACCGTCAGCTAAACGTGCTTCACCGTTTTTCACATAAACATCTTGACCACCTAACTGATATTTCCCTTCATGCAAGCCCGCAGCTTCCATAGAATCGGTAATTAAACAAACTTTATCAATACCTTTTTCTTTGATTAAAGTTTTAGCGGCTGCAAAGTGAACATGGATACCATCTAAAATCAATTCCGCATAGACTCCGTCACTATCGAAGATAGCCCCAACTGCCCCTGGTTCACGGTGCGTAAAACCATTCATCGCATTATATGTATGTGTTGAATGCGTAATCCCTTCTCTAAATCCGGCTTTCGCTTCTTCATAATTGGCATTTGTATGTCCCATACTTACCGTAATGCCTAAATTATTTAAGTAGTGAATGAAAGAAGACATACCTGCTACCTCAGGTGCAACAGTAATCAAAGCAATTGCTTGATGATTACCATTCACCATTTCTTCAAACTGTTCAATACTAGGTGCTAAAACATATTCACCGGGTTGAGCACCTTTTTTCTTAACCTCGATAAAAGGTCCTTCCATGTGAACACCTGCAATCTTTGCCCCATTTTCATGTCCCATATAATCCACACAGTTTTGAATCGCACGTTTTGTTAAAGGAATGGACTGTGTCATTGTCGTTGGCAAAACGCTTGTTACTCCTGTTTTCATACAGTTAATACTAATGGTGTCAATCGCTTCATATATACCATCCATCGTATCAAAAGCATTTCGCCCGTGGGTATGAACATCGACAAACCCCGGTGCTACATAATGTCCCATCGCATCAATCACTTCATATCCTTCAGGTATGTCGGTTGTAAAACCCACAATTGTATCACCATCGATTAAGATGTTTTGTTTCATTAAACTATCTTTCAAAATGATTGTTCCATTTGTTATAATTTTTTTCATGAAAAATAACCTCCTTGGCTATATTATAGCACAATCGCTTTCATTTAAAAATAAAAGTGCGGTACTTTTAAAAAAAGATACAGGATTATTCTCCTGTATCCTCTTGTGTTTTAATATCTTTCAGAAGGCTTTCAATATGATTACCGTAATCCAAAGAAGTATCTAAGACAAACTTTAATTCCGGTACTTTGCGAGTTGTTAAACGCTTAGCTAAAAGCGAACGAATGAAACCGTTAGAACGCTTTAAGGCTTCCATACCATCACGTTTCTTATAATCTTTACCTAAAAATGTAACAAAGACCTTAGCATAAGATAAATCGCTAGTCGTTTCAACTGCTGTAATCGTAATAAAACCGATTTTAGGATCACGAACTTCAGTAGCTAAAATCTCCGTTAATTCACGCTGAATAATGCCATTAATCTTATCTTTTTTAACGCTCATAACTACTTTCTTGCAACCTCCTGCATTTCAAAGCCCTCGATAATATCGCCTTCTTTGATGTCGTTGTAGTTTTCGATAGTCATACCGCATTCATAACCGGTCTGAACTTCCTTGGCATCATTTTGGAAACGACGCAATGAACCGAGTTTACCTTCATAAATAACGACACCTTCACGAATCAAACGCACACCGCAGTCACGACGAATACATCCATCTGTAACATAACTTCCGGCAATTGAACCGACTTTTGATACTTTGATAACTTGGCGAATTTCAGCTTGTCCAATGACAACCTCTTGAATTTCAGGTGCTAACATACCTTTCATCGCTGCTTCGATTTCTTCAATCATCTTATAGATAATGTTGTGTAGACGAATTTCTACCCCTTCGCTTTCCGCTTTCTTTCGAACGTTGGCATCAGGGCGAACGTTGAAACCGTAGATAATCGCTTTTGAAGCACTGGCTAATAAGACATCAGATTCGGAAATCGCACCGACAGTCGAACGAATAACTTTAACATGGATATTATCCATTGTCACTTTTTCTAATGAAGCTTTAACCGCTTCAGCAGTTCCTTGAACGTCGGCTTTAACGATAATATTGATATCTTGAACATTACCGCTATTGATTTGAGCATACAAATCATCTAATGACATTGCAGTGCTTGTGCCACGTTCTCTTTCTTGACGTGCTTTCAAACGCTGTTCACCGATGTGTCTAGCTTCTTTTTCAGTTGCAAATGCCATGAATTTATCACCGGCACTTGGTACGTCGTTTAACCCGGTAATCTCAACTGGCATCGCCGGTCTGGCAGTAGCCATTTCACGACCTTTGTCATCTAACATTTGTCTGACACGTCCAAAAGCTGTTCCGACAACGATAGGATCGCCTATTCTCAATGTTCCGTTTTGGACTAAAACCGTAGCTACCGGTCCACGTCCTTTATCTAATTTCCCTTCAACAACCGTTCCTAAACCATAACGATTTGGGTTAGCTTTTAAATCAGCTAATTCCGCAACAACGGTTAAAGTTTCCAATAATTCGTCAATACCTAAATTTTGTTTCGCAGAGATTTGGCAGAAAACCGTATCTCCACCCCAATCTTCCGGCATTAAGCCTAAATCAGACATTTCACCCATAATACGATCAGGATCAGCACCCGGTTTATCAATCTTATTGACAGCCACTACAATCGGTACACCTGCTGCTTTCGCATGGTCAACGGCTTCTTTAGTCTGAGGCATAACACCATCATCAGCTGCAACCACAATAATAACAATATCTGTGACCTGGGCTCCACGAGCTCTCATCGCTGTAAAAGCTTCATGGCCTGGCGTATCTAAGAAAGTAACCTTCTTACCGTTGACATCTACCTGATAAGCCCCGATATGCTGTGTAATGCCTCCAAATTCACCTGCAACAACAGATGAATTACGAATAGCATCTAACAACGTTGTTTTACCATGGTCAACGTGCCCCATGATTGTGACAACAGGAGGACGACCAACTAAGTCATCTTCATTGTCAATGATTTCAATATCTTCAAAATTGACCTCGCTGACTTCCACATGTTTTTTTACTTCATAACCATATTCCATACAGACAAGTTCAACTGTTTCATCATCTAAGGAAGAGTTAATGGTTAATAATTTACCTAGCAAAAATAAGAACTTACTAATTTCCGCAACCGGTTTATGCAATTTATCCGCAAGTGCACCAACCGTAATCCCTTCTTCGTAAACAATAACACCATCGTTAATGATTTCTTCCTCTTGTTTTTTAGCCGGAATATTAGAAATCAAATTTTGTTTTTTCTTTGGATTGTTACGTTTCGGACGATTGTTTGTTGGCTTTCTTTTGTTATTCATTTTTGCCATACTTGTCACCTACCATTGCTTGCCATCCGTTGGTTGCCCATAGCCATCCTGCCGTTGTTCGTGTTGA